>CALLNA010000153.1 GCA_938005655.1 uncultured Novosphingobium sp. | reverse complement strand
GGGTCTCGGCGTGGCGGCGCGCCACCGCGCCGACGATGGCCGCGTCGTCGGCCGGCTCGTCCGCATAGATCGGCGCCAGCTCCGGCGCCGCGCCCGACAGGTGCAGCGCGTGGAATCCGCCGGCCGAGCGCAGCGGCACGGCGTCGGCCAGGGCCGCGCCCGACCAGTCGCGAATCTTCGCGATGAAGGCCCCGGGATCGGGCCGGTCGAGCTGCGCGGCGATCGCCGCGACGATCCGCGCCGTCACCGTCGCGTCGTTGCTGCGGCAATAGTCGACCTGGTTGGCATAGGCCTGCCGGACGCCTCCGACGTCGAAACCCGCTCCGAGACCGTCCTGCGCCATGTTGCCCTTTCTCGCCCGCCAGCCTAATGCGCGCCAGCTATGGCCGAACCGCTGACCTTCGCCGTGCCCAAGGGCCGCCTCCTCGACGAGGCGCTTCCGCTGATGACGCGCGCCGGTGTGGTGCCCGAAGCCGAGTTCCACGACAAGCACTCCCGCGCGCTGTCCTTCGCCTGCGAGAACAGCGACATGCGGATCATCCGCGTCCGCGCCTTCGACGTCGCCACCTTCGTCGCCCACGGCGCGGCGCAGGTCGGCATCGTCGGCTCCGACGTGGTCGAGGAATTCGCCTATTCGGACCTCTACGCCCCCGTCGACCTCGACATCGGCCACTGCCGCCTGTCGGTGGCCGAGCCGGCGGGCGCGGAGAACGCGGCGACCAGCCACCTGCGCGTCGCCAGCAAGTATCCCAACCTTACCCGCCGCCACTACGAGCGGCAAGGCATCCAGGCCGAGGTGGTGAAGCTCAACGGCGCGATGGAGCTGGCCCCCGGCCTCGGCCTCGCCAGCCGGATCGTCGACCTCGTCTCCACGGGCCGTACGCTCAAGGACAACGGGCTGGTCGAGACCGCGACGATCCTCCGGATCTCCGCGCGGCTGATCGTCAACCGCGCCGCGCTCAAGACCGACGAGCGGGTCGGCCTGCTGGTCGAGCGGTTCCGCGCCCTCGTCGCCGAGGCCGCCTGATGCTTCGCCTCAACTCCCGCGACCCCGGCTTCGCCAAGGCCTTCAAGCGCCTGGTCAACGATCGCCGCGAGAGCGACGAGGACGTCGCCCGCGACGTGGCGCGCATCCTCGACGACGTCCGCAACCGCGGCGACGCCGTGCTGGTCGAGCTGACCGCCCGCTACGACGGCCACAAGCTGGAGCAGGACGGCGACTGGCGCATCCCGGCCGAGGACTGCCGCCGGGCCTACGACGAGCTGAAGCCCGACCTGCGCGCCGCGCTGGAGCTTGCCGCCCAGCGCATCCGCGCCTTCCACGAGGCGCAGAAGCCCGCCAACCGCGACTCGGTGGACGAGAGCGGCGTGCGCCTCGGCGCGATCTGGCGGCCGGTCGACGCCGCCGGCCTCTACGTGCCGGGCGGCCGGGCGGCCTATCCCTCGTCGCTGCTGATGAACGCGATCCCCGCCAAGGTCGCCGGGGTCGAGCGCCTGGTGGTGGTCACGCCGACGCCCAAGGGCGCGGTCAACCCGCTGGTCCTGGCCGCCGCGCACATCGCCGGGGTGGACGAGATCTGGCGCATCGGCGGCGCCCATGCGGTGGGCGCCCTCGCCTTCGGCACCGAGCGGATCCGCCCGGTCGACGTCATCACCGGCCCCGGCAACGCCTGGGTGGCCGAGGCCAAGCGCCAGCTGTTCGGCGTGGTCGGGATCGACATGGTCGCCGGCCCGAGCGAGATCCTGGTCATCGCCGACGCGAAGAACGATCCGGACTGGATCGCCGCCGACCTGCTGAGCCAGGCCGAGCACGATCCCGTCGCCCAGTCGATCCTCATCACCGACGATCCGGTCTTCGCCGACACCGTGGCGGACCGGGTGGGAGTCGAACTCGCCATGCTGCCGACCGCGCGGGTCGCCGCGGAGAGCTGGAACACCCACGGCGTGATCATCGAGGTCGCCTCGCTGGACGAGGCCCCGGCGCTCGCCAACGCGCTCGCCGCCGAGCACGTCCAGATCGCGGTCGACGATCCCCAGCCGCTGCTGGAGGCGATCCGCCATGCCGGCTCGGTCTTCCTCGGCCGGCTGACGCCCGAGGCCGTGGGCGACTATGTCGCCGGGCCGAACCACGTCCTTCCCACCGGCCGCCGCGCCCGCTTCGCCTCGGGCCTGTCGGTGCTCGACTTCATGAAGCGGACGAGCTTCATCCAGCTCGACGAGGCGGCCTTGCAGGCGATCGGTCCGGCGGCGATCGCCCTGGCCGACGCCGAGGGGCTGCCCGCCCACGCCCGCTCGGTCGAAGTGAGGCTCGGAATATGAAGACCCGCACCCAAGCCCGCGCCGCCGCCCGCCTCGCCGCGGTCCAGGCGCTGTACCAGCACCAGATGGAGGGGACGCCGGTCGTCCAGCTCCTCGACGAGTTCCACATGCACCGCCTCGGCGCCGAGATCGAGGACATGCAGTTCGCCGAGGCCGAGACCGCCTTCTTCGACGACGTGGTCAAGGGCGCCCTCGCTCGCCGCGACGAGATCGACGCGCTGCTGTTGAGCAAGCTGGCCGAGGGCTGGTCGCTCGCCCGGCTCGACAAGACCATGCTCCAGATCCTGCGCGCCGGCGCCTACGAGCTGCTGGCCCGCGCCGACGTGCCCGTGGGCACCGCGATCAGCGAATACGTCGACGTCGCCCACGCGTTCTTCGACGCGCGCGAGGCGAAGTTCGTCAACGGCGTGCTGGACGCCGTGGCGAAGGCGGCGCGGTAAAACCCTTCCCCACCTTCCGCCCTTGATCGTCACCCTGAACTTGTTTCAGGGTCCATCCCTCCTCTCGCGAGGATCACGCCTGGAGGCACGATGGATGCTGAAACGAGTTCAGCATGACGAACTTGGCCCGGGAGCTCCGGCATGACCGCCGAACTCGCCCTCATCGCCGCGCTGCGCCGGCTGGCGACCCACCCCGGCGCGCGCGGGCTGGACGACGACTGCGCGGTGATCGAATTCGGCGAGGAGGCACTGGTCCTTACCCATGACATGATGGCCGAGGGCGTACATTTCCTGTCCGGGCAGGACCCGGCGGACCTCGCCTGGAAGCTCGTCGCCACCAACCTGTCGGACCTCGCCGCCAAGGGCGCGGAACCGGTCGGGGTGCTGCTCGGCTACACCCTGGGCAGGGACGACGTCCGCTTCCTCGAAGGGCTGGGCGAGGCGCTGGCGCATTACGGCGCGCCGCTGCTCGGGGGGGATACGGTCCGGGCGCAGGGCCCGCGCGCGCTGGGCCTCACCGCGATCGGCCGCGCCACGCATCGCCCGGTGCCTTCGCGCAGCGGCGCCTCGGTCGGAGACGGGCTCTACCTCACGGGAGCGGTCGGCGCGGCCATGCTCGGCTTCGAGGCCCTGCGCGGCGGCTCCGGCGACAGCCTCGCCTATCGCCGCCCGCGCGCGCTCCTCGCGGAAGGGCAGGCCCTCGCCCCGCACGTCTCGGCGATGATGGACGTGTCGGACGGCCTGCTGCTCGACGCCGCGCGGATCGCCCGCGCCAGCGGCGCGACCCTGGCGATCGACCGCGCCGCCGTGCCGGTCGCCGCCCCCGAAGCCCGCCGCGACGAGGCGCTGCGCTGGGGCGACGACTACCAGTTGCTGTTCACCGCGCCCGCCGCCGCGGGGCTACCGATCGAGGCCCACCGCATCGGCGAAGTCCGGCCCGGTTCCGCGGTCCCGCTGCTGCTGGACGGCCTGCCGCTGACCGAAGCGGACGGCCTGGGATACGAGCACCGCTGAAAACTGCCCAAGAAAGCGCCTAACGGGCTTGCGCCCGCGCCTTCCGCCCGTATGTTCGGCCCGCTTTGGCCCCTTGGGAGAGGAGCCATCCGGAACCGCGCAACCAGTCAAAAAGGGGGATAGCGCACGTGAATCTCGTCACGATTTCGATAGCCTTGGGGCTATTGGCCATAGTTTATGGCTTCATCACCAGCCGCCAGGTGCTCGGATCGCCCGCCGGCAACGCCAAGATGCAGGAGATCGCGGCCGCGATCCAGGAAGGCGCCCAGGCCTACCTGAAGCGGCAATATACGACGATCGCCGTGGTCGGCGTGGTCGTCGCGATCATCATCTTCGTCACGCTCGGGCATATCTCGGCGCTCGGCTTCGCCATCGGCGCGATCCTTTCGGGCGTCGCCGGGTTCATCGGGATGAACATCTCGGTCCGCTCGAACGTCCGCACCGCGGCGGCGGCGCAGAACGGCCTCCAGGCCGGCCTGACCCTGGCCTTCCGCGCCGGCGCGATCACCGGGATGCTGGTGGCGGGCCTCGCCCTCCTCGCGATCGCGGTGTTCTACTGGTATCTGACCGACGTGGCGGGCTTCACCGTCGGCGGCGATGACCGCACCGTGGTCGACGGGCTCGTCGCCCTGGCTTTCGGCGCCTCGCTGATCTCGATCTTCGCGCGCCTCGGCGGCGGCATCTTCACCAAGGCCGCCGACGTCGGCGCCGACCTCGTCGGCAAGGTCGAGGCCGGCATCCCCGAGGACGATCCGCGCAACCCGGCCGTGATCGCCGACAACGTGGGCGACAACGTCGGCGACTGCGCGGGCATGGCCGCCGACCTGTTCGAGACCTACGTCGTCACCGTCGGCGCGACCATGGTCCTGACCGCCCTGCTGCTCAAGAGCGTGGGCGCCCTGCTGCCGAACCTGATGGCCCTGCCGCTGCTGATCGGCGGCGTCTGCATCGTCACCTCGATCATCGGCACCTACTTCGTCCGCCTCGGCGGCTCGAACAACGTCATGGGCGCCATGTACAAGGGCTTCCTGGTCTCGGCCGTGCTCGCCGTCCCGGCGATCTGGTTCGCCACCAGCCACGCGCTGGGCGGGATGGAAGCGGCGCTTCCGGGCACCGAGATCACCGGCCGCGCGCTGTTCTACTGCGCCCTGCTCGGCCTGATCATCACCGGCCTGATCATCTGGATCACCGAGTACTACACCGGCACCAACTTCCGCCCGGTGCGCTCGATCGCCAAGGCCTCGGAGACCGGCCACGGCACCAACGTCATCCAGGGCCTGGCCGTCAGCCTGGAGGCGACCGCGCTGCCGACAATCGTGATCGTCGCCGGCATCATCATCGCCTACCAGCTCGCCGGCCTGATCGGCATCGCCTACGGCGCGACCGCGATGCTGGCGCTGGCCGGCATGGTCGTGGCGCTCGACGCCTACGGCCCCGTCACCGACAACGCCGGCGGCATCGCCGAGATGGCGGGCCTCGACGATTCGGTGCGCGAGAAGACCGACCTGCTCGACGCCGTGGGCAACACCACCAAGGCCGTCACCAAGGGCTATGCGATCGGCTCGGCCGGCCTCGGCGCCCTGGTCCTGTTCGCCGCTTACACCACCGACCTCAAGGAGTTCTTCCCGGACCTGACGGTCAACTTCAGCCTGGAGAACCCCTATGTCATCGTCGGGCT
>CALLNA010000152.1 GCA_938005655.1 uncultured Novosphingobium sp. | reverse complement strand
TGATCCACGAGGCGATCGGCGACCAGCTCACCTGCGTCTTCGTCGACCACGGGCTGATGCGCCTGGGCGAGAGCGAGCAGGTCGTCTCGCTGTTCCGCGGCCACTACAACATCCCGCTGGTCCACGTGGACGCCAGCACGCTGTTCCTCAACGGCCTGGCCGGCACCACCGATCCCGAGGCCAAGCGCAAGTTCATCGGCAAGACCTTCATCGACGTGTTCGAGGCCGAGGCGAAGAAGATCGGCGGCGCCGAGTTCCTCGCCCAGGGCACGCTCTACCCCGACGTGATCGAGTCCGTCTCGTTCACCGGCGGCCCCTCGGTGACGATCAAGAGCCACCACAACGTCGGCGGCCTTCCCGAGCGGATGAACATGAAGCTGGTCGAGCCGCTGCGCGAGCTGTTCAAGGACGAGGTCCGCGAGCTGGGCCGCGAGCTCGGCCTGCCCGAGGTCTTCGTCGGCCGCCATCCCTTCCCCGGCCCGGGCCTCGCCATCCGCATCCCCGGCGAGGTCACGCGCGAGCGCTGCGACGTGCTGCGCAAGGCCGACGCGATCTACCTGGAGGAGATTCGCAACGCCGGCCTCTACGACGCGATCTGGCAGGCCTTCGCCGTGCTGCTGCCCGTGAAGACGGTGGGCGTGATGGGCGACGGGCGCACCTACGACAACGTCTGCGCCCTGCGCGCCGTGACCAGCACCGACGGCATGACCGCCGACATCTATCCCTTCGACGCCCAGTTCCTGAGCCGCGTCGCGACCCGGATCATCAACGAGGTCAAGGGCATCAACCGCGTGGTCTACGACTACACCTCGAAACCGCCCGGCACGATCGAGTGGGAATAAGAACCGGCGTGGCCCGGCTGACGCAGCCTGAAGAAGTCGCGCAAGGCTTCGAGGATGCGTGGAACGCCCACGACATGACGGCACTGAGAGCGCTGTTCCACGCCGACGCGACCTTCGTGAACCGGTTCGGCCACTATGTGCGCGGCGTGGACGAGATCGTCGCCATGCACACCCCGATCCACGAAACGATCTATCGGGATTCCGTGCTCCGGAATGAGGTGATCGATACGGTCATGATCGCCGATACCGCCGCTGTCGTCCACTTCTGGAGCCGGCTCGCCGTCGGCGCGGCGCATCCTGCCGGCACGCATTCGGTGGACACCTTGATTCTCGCCGTCTTGACCCGATCGGAAGATGCCTGGCTCATCAAGGCTCTGGAAAACGTGACCTTGACCGATCCCCGCACCGGCGAGCCGATACTGCGCAGCCAGGAAATAGCGCCCTTCCGCGAGTAGCGCCGGCCGAGGTGAAACGATCTGGATCGTCCCGCCATCGGCGGTGCGCCTCGCAGAAACCCATGACTGGTCCGCAATCGTAAGACTTTGTCGCAAGCCCGGAATCCGTTAGACTACCCGTCCTCGCGCGCCTATCGTTCGCGCCGAAAACCATGCCCGAGAACTGATCCGGAGGAGAGCCGATCATGTCCTTCCTGCTATTCGCCCTTGCCGCCGCCACCGCGCCGGCGGTCCCACCGCAGGTCCAGATCATCGCCGAGAACGGCAACTACGTGATGCGGACGCTGGACGGCGCGAAGCCGATCTACACCTTCGACCGCGACGAGCCGGGCAAGTCGAACTGCGTCGCCCGCTGCATCGCCGCGTGGCCGGCCGTGGTCGCGCCCGCCGGGGCCAAGCCGGTCGGCAAGTGGACAGTGATCACCCGCGCCGACGGGACCGGTCAATGGGCCTATGACGGCAAGCCGGTCTATACCTTCGTCCGCGACACGGGCAGCACCGCCACCGGCGACGGCATGGGCGGATCCTGGCACCTGCTGCCGACCGTACCCGCCAAGTAAGGCCGCCCCTCGAGGGGAGCGGCGGCGCGAAGCATCGACCCAGGGGAGCCCTCTCGACAGGGCCCCTTCTACTGTCGCCTGCGGCGGCGATCCCCTCCTAGCGTGAGGTGCGGAACCGCCGCCCGCGGCGATGCGAGCGCCCGTCAGAAGTCGATCTTGAGGTTCACCCCATAGGTCTGCGGCGCGCCGAGCACGGCGGTCGTGCCGGTTCCGGTCGACAGGTCCTGGACGATGTAGCGGCTCTTGGTCAGGTTGCGGCCCCACAGCTCGATACCGAGGTGCTCCAGCGGGCGATACTCGATCGAGGCGTTGAGCAGGCCGAAGGCCGGCTGGCTGAAGCGGTTGTCCGGCTCGAAGTAGTAGCCGCTGTTGTAGGTATAGAGCGCGGACAGGCGGACCTCTCCGCTCGCCCCGACCGGCACTGAGTAGGTCGCCCCGATCGTGCCGACGAACGAGGGCGCGAGCGGCGTCTTGTTGCCCGACACGTTGCCGAGGCAGGTCAGCAGGCCGCCGATCGGCGTGGTCCCGGTGACGAGGCCCGGATCGCGCAAGCCGAGCGCCGGGTCGGCGCAGCTGTTGGCCAGGGTCTCGCCGGGCACGTACATGTCATAGACGATCGGCGCCTGGATCGCGACGCCGGGCCCGCCGAACTGCGAGAAGCGCGAGTTGAGGTAGGTGAAGCCGCCGAACAGGTGCAGCCGCTCGGTCGGCTGGGCCTCGAAGTCGAGGTCGATGCCGTCGACCTTGACCGTCGCCGCATTGAGCAGGACCGAGGACCCCGGCGTCGCCACGGCGGCCGAGCGGATCTGGTAGTCGTCGATGTCGTAGTGATAGGCCGACAGGTTCACCCGCAGGCGGCGGTCGAACAGCTCCGACTTCAGGCCGACCTCGTAGGCCATGATGTACTGCGGCTTGACCGGCGGGCTGGGCGGGGAGTGCAGGCTGTAGGAGCCGGCCTTGAAGCCGCGGTTGACCGAGCCGTAGAGGCTGATGTCCGGGGTGATCTCCTGATGCAGCGCGACCCGCCAGGTCAGGGCGTTGTAGGAGAGCTTGGAGTTCGTGATGCTGGCGATGGTCGCGCCCGGGGAGCCGTCGGCGTTCAGGGCGCGGATCAGGCCGTTGAAGGTCCGGCGGTCCATCGTGTAGCGCAGGCCGCCGGTCAGCTTGGTCGAAGGCGTGAGCGAATAGGTCGCCTCGCCGAACACCGCGTAGGAATCCGTGACCAGGCGCGAATCGATCTGCTGGCCGTTGGGAAAGCCGAGCGAGCTGAAGGCCAGCCCGGTCTGCTTCTGCGGGCTCGTGCTCGCTTCCGACCGCAGGTAGAAGCCGCCGAGCTGCCACGAGAACGGCTCGGTGCTGGTCGAGGCCAGGCGCAGCTCCTGCTGGACCGTCTTGGCGTCCGACAGATAGTCGATGTTGATGAGGTTCAGCGGGCCGCCGTCGACGTCGAAATAGCTGTGGTTGTGGCTCTTGCGATAGGCCGAGACGCTGGTCAGCTTGGCGAAGCCGAGCTCGACCTCCCCCTTGAAGTTGATGCCCCAGTTGCGCTGGTCGGTCAGCGCGGCCTGGTTCGAGCTGGTGTCGTAGCCGCCGGGGCTGAGCTGCCCGCCCGTGCCGACGACCCGGTCGTCCAGGCGCCAGGCGAGGCCGAGGTTGTCGCGGTTGCGATAGATGTCGCCGCCCAGCGTGAACTTCACCGTGTCGAGCGGCCGGAACACGATCTTCGAGCGCATCCCCCAGTAGTTCTGGACATGGACGTCGGCGCCGGTCGTCACATTGCGGCCCCAGCCGTGCTCCTGATAGGTGTTGGTCCAGGCGAAGTCCGCGCTCAGCGTGTCGGTGATCGGCACCGCGGCATAGAGCTGGCTGCTGATCGTGCCGTAGTTGGCGTAGCCCGCCTGGGCCTTCATCACCGCCCGGTCGCCGGGATCGCGAGTGATGATGTGGATCAGGCCGCCGGTCGCGTTGCGGCCGAACAGGGTGCCCTGCGGCCCCTTGAGCACCTCGATCCGCTCGACGTTGTTGAAGTTGTTGATGGTCTGGCCGAGGTCGCCCATGTAGACGTCGTCGATGTAGAAGGCGTTGGCGCCCTCCTCGCCCGCCGCGGCGTTGGTCGTGCCGACGCCGCGGATGAAGAACAGGCCGCTCGGGCCGGAGCGGGTCATCTGCACGCTCGGCACGATCTGCGGCAGGTCGCGGGTGCCCGAGATGCCGCTGTTGAGCAGGGTGTCGCCGGCGACGGCGGAAACCGCGATCGGCACGTCCTGCAACCGCTCCTCGCGGTGCTGCGCGGTGACGACGATCTCCTGAAGGCCGCCGGAGCTTTCCTCCGCCGCATCCTGGTTCTGGGCATGGGCCGCGGCCGGCAGGGCCAGCGCCACGACCGCGCCGCCCATCAGGAGCCGCGCGCGAATAGCCTGTGTGGACCTCATCATCTCTCTCCCCTTGCCCGTGCGGATCGCGCGTTACGACGGTCGCGCCCACGGGTTCTCTAGGTGGGGTTGACACTGACGTTCCATATCGGAGGGAGCAAGCCCCCTTGCCTCAGGCCGTCGCAAGCGCGCGCCTACCAGGCGTTCCCGGCCTCCACGGCGCGCCGCTCGGCGGGGGTGCTGCGGCGGCCGAGCACGCGGTTGCGGTGCGGGAAGCGGCCGAAGCGGGCGATCATGCGGTAATGCGCGCGGGCGAAGGCGAGGATGTGGGCATCGCCGAGCCGGGCGTAGAAGGCCAGCGAGCGGCGCTGGTCGGCGATCGCCTCGCTATGCATCAGCGGCATGGCCAGGAACTGCCGACCGGGCTTGGCGAGGTCCTTGGCCCAGCCCCGCCGCAGGGCTGCGCGGGCGATCGTGCGGGCCAAGGGATCGGCGGCGAAGGCGCGGGCGTCGTCGCGGTAGAGGTTGCGCGGCACCTGATCGAACAGCAGCACGGCGGCGCGCGCGGTCAGGGGATCGTCCAGGAACTCGCGCACCGGGCGGCGGCGCAGGGCGGCCAGGTCGCGGGCGAAGCGGCGGCGCAGTTCCGCATCGACCGCGTCGCTGCGCCCGAACCATTGCTCCTGACGCAACTCGTCGAACCAGAAATGGAGGAGCTCCGCGGCCCAGCGCCGCCGGGCCGCGGTCATTCCGGCCTGCCGGAGGCCGGCTTACCGATGGGCGGTGTCCGCGCGGCGATAGGGCACGAAATCGCCCAGCATCAGGAAGCCGGTCGACATGTTGGCGTTGCGGTCGCGCAGCCGCACCGTGTCGAGCTTGCAGAGCTGCGAGCCGTGGAGCCGCGTGACCAGGATGTCATCGCTGTCGATGTCGTTCGGGTTCTGCGTCCGGTTGACGTAGACCGTTCGGCCCGAGCCATAGACCAGCGCAGTCTTGTCGATGATTTGCAGGTCGTCGCGGTCGGACTGCGAGATGCAGCTTACCGGGGTGCCGGCCACGCGGCCGTCGAGAATCTTGGCGAGGCGCGCTTCGCCGGTCTCGCGCGGCTTGGCCTGGACCGCGCCGGTCCCGGCGAGCAGCGCCGCGCCGGCGAGCGCGAGGCCCAGCTTGGCAGCGAATTTCGTCATCGCTTCAATCCTTTTCTTCAAATCCAGCACGGGCCGATATGGCACATCCGCGCTGAACCAATGCTGACCGGGAAACGGCCGCGCGTTCAGGCGGTTCCGCCGACGGTCAGCCCTTCGACCAGCAGGGTCGGCTGGCCGACTCCGGCCGGCACGCTCTGCCCGCCCTTGCCGCAGACGCCCACGCCCTCGTCGAGCGCCAGGTCGTTGCCGATGCCGGTCACGCGGGTCAGCACGGAGGGGCCGTCGCCGATCAGGGTGGCGCCCTTGATCGGCGCGCCGATCCTGCCGTTCTCGATCATGTAGGCCTCGGTGCAG
>CALLNA010000151.1 GCA_938005655.1 uncultured Novosphingobium sp. | reverse complement strand
CGCGCAGCGCGTCGAGCAGGCTGGTCTTGCCGTGGTCGACATGGCCCATGATCGTGACCACCGGCGGGCGCGGCCTGAGCGTCTCGGGCGCGTCCACATCGGACGCGGTGTCGATCTCGATATCGCTGTCGGACACGCGCTGGATACGGTGGCCGAATTCCTCGACCAGCAGCTCGGCCGTATCCTGGTCGATCGTCTGGTTGACGGTGACGGCCATGCCCAGCTTGAACAGCGCCTTCACCAGATCGGCGCCCTTCTCGGCCATGCGGTTGGCGAGTTCCTGCACGGTGATCGCTTCGGGCACGATCACGTCGCGTACCTGCTTCTCACGCACCTGCGACTGGCCGGAGTAGTGCGCCCGGCGCTCCTTCTCGCGAGCGCGCTTGAGCGCGGCGAGCGAACGCGCACGCGCGCCTTCGTCCTCGTTCAGCGCGCGGGTGACGGTCAGCTTGCCCGACTGGCGGCGGTTGTCGGCGCCGCGATCCCCGCGTCCGGCGGGGGCGCTCTTGCCCCGTTCCTCGCGCTTCTTCTCGGGCCGCTTGGGCTCCGGGCGAGCGACGGGCGTGAACTTGCGCGGCGCGGGCGTGGGCGAGCCGGCGGCTTGCTCCTGCCCGGCTTCTTCGGCGGGGGCCGGAGCGGGCTCGACCACGGCCTCGGCCTCAGCCTCGGCGGCCTGCCCTTCGGCAGCGCGCGCCTTGGCCGCTTCCTCTTCGGCGCGGCGGTTTTCTTCGATACGGCGCTTCTCTTCCTCGATCGCCTGGGCGCGCTCTTCCTCCTCGCGGCGCCGCGCTTCCTCGGTCAGGCGCAGGCGGTCTTCCTCAGCCTCGCGCTGCAAGCGGGCGACGCGTTCCTGCGGCGTTTCGCCCGCAGGCGCGGCCTTGCGCTTCGGCGGGGGGGGCGGAGGGGGCGGCGGCGGAGCGGGGGCGGCGACCGGCTCCGGCGCGGCGGCGGGCGCCTCGCCCGGCTTGCCGATCACGCGGCGCCGCTTGACCTCGACCACCACCTTGTTGGTGCGGCCGTGGCTGAAGGTCTGCTTGACCTCGCCCGCTTCGACCGAGCGCTTGAGTCCAAGCGGCTTGCGGCCAAGGGTCGGTTTGTTGTCGGTCTCGCTCATACGGTCTCGTCAGTCCTTCAGTTCTATGTCGTCGCGAGCGGTGCGGCATCGCCTGCCGTCCGCTCGTCCGATTCTTGTCCGGCCTTCTCGGAACGGCCAAGGAAGTGCAGCAGGCGCTCCAGCGGCACGGCAACCCGTTGGGCCGCGGCTGGATCGGTCAACGCCAGATGGACGACATTGTCGCGGCCCAATGCCACAGACAATGCCGCGCGGTCCAGCGGCAAGCGCACCCCCGCTTTCCCAGTGCCCTCGGCGTCCTCGCCCACCCGCCACGCCTGGTCCAGCTTGCGCGAGCCGTCCTCGCCGGCGTCGGCGGCATGGCCCAGCCAATGGACCTTGCCCATCCGCGCCTGCTCGGCGATCCGGTCGGAGCCCATCAGCAGCTTGCCCGCCTTGAGTTCCAGCCCCAGCCGGTCGGTCGCGGCGCGCAGCAGCGCGGCTTCGATCCGCTCGGGCAGGTCTTCCGGGATGCGGAGCGGCGCGCCCTTAAACGCGCGCGCCAGCACGCCCTTTAATTTGCCCTTGGCGAGCGCGATTTCAAGGTCCCCGCGCGAAACGCCGATCCACGCGCCGCGGCCCGGCGCGCGCGCGTTCACGTCCGGCAGGACATCACCGTCGGGCGAGATCGCCAGCCGGATCAGCGCCGAGCGCGCGCCGTGCTCTCCGGAAAGGATGCATTTCCTCTCCGGCGCGGCGTCGGGACTGTCGGAGCCTAGGCGCTCATTGCGAGGAATCCGCATCGGCGGCCTCCTCATTTGCCGGCTCGTCCTCGAACCAGTGGGCGCGCGCGGCCATGATGATCTCGTTGCCCTGGTCCTCGGAGAGGCCGTACTCGCCGAGCACACCGCCCTTGTCCTCCGGACGGGCGTCGCGGCGCGGTGCCGAGTTGTCGCGGCGGCGCTGCTCCTGGCGCTTCTTGGCGATCAACTCGTCGGTGGCGAGGTCGGCCAGGTCGTCCAGCGTCTTGATCCCGGCCTTGCCCAGCGTGACCAGCATCGCCTCGGTCAGGTGCGGAATCTCGGCCAGGGCGTCCTCGACGCCGAGCGCGCGACGAGTCTCGCGATTGGCCTCCTCGCGGCGCTCCAGCGCCTCGGTGGCGCGGCTCTGGAGCTCCTCGGCCAGCTCCTCATCGAAGCCCTCGATGCCGGCCAGCTCGGCCATCTCGATATAGGCGACCTCCTCCAGCTCGGAGAAGCCCTCGGCGACCAGGAGTTGCGACAGGGTCTCGTCGACGTCGAGTTCCTCCTCGAACATCTTGGAGCGCTCGGCGAATTCCTTCTGGCGCTTCTCCGAGGCTTCCGCCTCGGTCATGATGTCGATGGCCGAAGCGGTGAGCTGCGAGGCCAGGCGCACGTTCTGGCCGCGGCGGCCGATGGCCAGGCTGAGCTGGTCGTCGGGCACGACCACCTCGATCCGGCTCTCCTCCTCGTCGATGACGACGCGGCTGACGGTCGCGGGCTGGAGCGCGTTGACCACGAAGGTCGCCGTGTCCTCGGACCAGGGGATGATGTCGATCTTCTCACCCTGCAGTTCCTGCACCACGGCCTGGACGCGGCTGCCCTTCATGCCGACGCAGGCGCCGACCGGGTCGATGCTGGAATCGCGGCTGATCACGCCGATCTTGGCGCGGCTGCCGGGGTCGCGGGCGGCGGCCTTGATCTCGATCACCCCGTCGTAGATCTCAGGCACTTCCTGGGCGAAGAGCTTCTTCATGAACTCGGGGTGGGCGCGGCTGAGGAAGATCTGCGGGCCCCTGTTCTGCCGCTCGACCTTCATGATCCAGGCGCGGACGCGCTCGCCGACGCGGGCGGCCTCGCGCGGGATCTGCTGGTCGCGACGGATCACGCCCTCGGCGCGGCCGAGGTTGACGATGACGTGGCCGAACTCGACCGACTTGATGACGCCGGTGATGATCTCGCCCTGGCGGTCCTTGAATTCCTCGTACTGGCGCTCGCGCTCGGCGTCGCGGACCTTCTGGAAGATCACCTGCTTGGCCGACTGCGCGTCGATGCGGCCGAGGTCCACGGGGGGCAGCGGATCGACGATGAAGTCGCCCAGCTTGGCGTTGGCGTCGAGCTTCTGCGCGGCCTTGAGATCGACCTGCTTGAAGTAGTCCTCGACCTCCTCGACCACCTCGACCACGCGCCACAGGCGCAGGTCGCCGGTGCGCGGATCGAGCTTGGCGCGAATGTCGTTCTCGGCGCCGTAGCGGTTGCGCGCGGATTTCTGGATCGCCTCTTCCATCGCCTCGATGACGATCGCCTTGTCGATCATCTTCTCGGTCGCGACCGAGGTCGCGATGGCAAGCAGTTCGGCGCGGTTGGCGGAAATCGCACTGGCCATTTCAGTCTTCCTGTTCTTCGAGGATCTCATCCGCCCCCGAGGTGTCGAGCGGGCGGGTGGCGGCAATCAGCCGGTCGGTCAAGACCAGCTTCGCGGAATGGATGTCGGCGCGGGGGAAAGAGACCCGGCCGCTCTTCTTGTCGTCGAGCGTGACGGTCTCACCCTCGATGCCCACGAGATCGCCCTGGAGCGACTTGCGGTTGCCCTCGACCGGATTCGTGAGCTGGACCCGCGCTTCGTGCCCGGCCCAGTTGACGAAGTCCTGCGGGCGGGTCAGCGGGCGGTCGATACCGGGCGAGGAGACCTCCAGCCGGTAGGCGTCGCGGATCAGCACCTCGCCGGCTTCCTCCAGCGCGTCGAAGCGGTCGGAAATGCGGTGCGACAGCGCGGCGCAGTCCTCGATCACGAGCTGGCCGGTCGCGGGCCGCTCGGCCATGATCTGGAGCGTGTGCTCCTCCTCGTCGCTCAAGGGTCCGATCTCGCCGCCCTTGAAATAGCGCACGCGCACGAGATCGAAGCCGAGGGCCTTCACCTCCGGCTCGATCACTTTGATGATGCGCGCGATATCCGCCATTCGAACTCCATGCCCCGCGAATGCGGCAACGGCGTTTCGCGCCGGCCCCTTTCGGCGCCAGCCCGGACGTTGCGTCACCAATGTCGGGATGAGGCGCAGATAGGCGCTCAGGCCGGGAAAGGCAAGGACCGAATGACGCGGCTAGGCCTGGGTCATCCCGAAGCTTTCGGTGAGATGGGCGACGAAACCACCCTCGGCCGGATGGAAGGTGAAATTGTCAGAGGCGTCGCGGATCGCGGCGATGTTCTCGGCGACCGAATCGATCGTCCAGTCCGGCCGATAGACCCCGCGCGTCTCGGTGACGTAGGCGCGCGCCATGCGCCCGGCCATGGCGACGTAGAGCTCGGCGCTGACCGCGCAGTCCTCGTGGGCGAGGTAGCCGACCATCGGCGCGACCATGTCCGGCGTCATCGGCGGGTACTGCGAGGTGTCGAGCCCCTCGGCCATGCGGGTCACGGCGCCGGGAAGGATGATGTTCGACTTCACCCCGTGCTCCGCGCCCTCGATGGCGATGATGTTGTTGAGCCCGATCATGCCCGACTTGGCGACCGCATAGGGCGCGGTCTGGGGCATGGTGTAGAGCCCGCCGATCGAGCCGGTCAGCACCACCCGGCCGTAGCCGGCCTTGGTCATGTGCGGAAAGGCCGGGCGAGTGACGTTGAACCCGCCCATCAGGTGGACGTCGACGACGCTGCGGAACGCCTCGTAGGTGATCTCCGCGAAGGAATCGAAGCGGGTGTTGCCGGCGTTGTGGATCAGCACGTCGATCCGCCCCCAGGCGTCGAGCGCGGCCTCGACGATCTCCTTGCCGCCTTCGGGCGTGGCGACGCTGGCGGTGCAGGCCACGGCCTCTCCGCCGGCCGCCTTGATCTCCTCGACCACGAGCTGGGCGACGCCCACGTCCGCGCCGGCGCCGTCGAGCCCGCTGCCGTTGTCGTTGATCACGACCCGGGCCCCGCGCGCCGCGAGCAGCAGCGCGTACTCGCGGCCCAGCCCCCGGCCCGCGCCGGTGATCACGGCCACGCGGCCGTCGAAGCGTCGTTCGGTCATTCCATCATCCTTCCTGATCCGTTCGCTTCGCGCGGCGGCTGCCTGTTCAGACCGGCCCCCACAGCGGCGAGCCGCGTTCCTCGCGCAGCGAGACGATCTGCCGCCCGTCGATGTCGGTGACGCCGTATTCCTGCGCCAGCTCGGCGTTGATGTAGGTGCCGCCGGACCGGGCCATGACGTTCGGGTCCTTGGCCAGAGCGGCGATGACCCGGCCGGGGAACTCGGGCGAGCTGCCCGCCGCCGCGTTGAGCTGGCTGGCCATGCCGGGCACGGTCTTGAGGTTCTCCTGCGCCCGCTCGGTATAGGTGAAGCCCTGCCACAGCGAGATCGAGGCGACGTTGTGCGGCTTCAGCTCCACGGCCATGTCGCGGGCCATGCGGTCGGTCGCGGTCTTGGTCGTGCCGAAGATCGTGTCGTAGGTATAGGTCACGCCGACATAGCCCGAGAGCGCGACGATCAGCCCCGACCGCTGCGGCACCATGATCTTCGCCGCGTGATGCGCGGCGACGAAGGCCGCGCGCAGGCCGACGTCGAGGATCTCCCAGTTCGACAGCGGCTTTTCCCAGAAGCCGATGCGCTGGGTCATCTCCGGCGGGATGGCGATGGCGTTGTTGACCAGCAGGTCGAGCCGGCCCTGCTCGCGCTTCACCTGCTCGAACAGCGCCGCGATCTGGGCGTCGTCCTTGAGGTCGCAGGGCACCGCGATGCCCTTGCCGCCACGCGCCGTGACCTCGGCCGCGGTCTCACCGACCGTGCCGGGGAGCGGGGCCGTGCCCGGCTCGACGGTGCGGCCGGTGACATAGACCGTCGCGCCTTCCTCACCCAGCGCCAGGGCGATCCCCCGGCCGATGCCGCGGCTCGCGCCGGTGATGACGGCAACCTTGCCCGACAGCGCGCCCATCAGGCCGACCGCTTTCCAAAAAAGACCTCGCTCCAGTCGCCCTTGGCGGTGCCGGTGTAGTGCGGGCCGGTGAAGGGATAGCCCATCACCCCCTGCGACCAGTCGACCGCCTCGCCCCAGTCCTGGAACCAGTCGTAGAGCATGGTGCGATGCGCGATCCGCCATTCGCCGTCGCGCTTCTCCAGCTTGTCGAGGTAGCGGCCGCCTATGCAGGTGTCGCGCTCGCCGCCGTTCTCTCCTGGGCCCATGTCGACGCGGTGATAGGAGACAACGTGGCTCTCGGCCCGGGCCTTGTCGCCGTCGAGCTCGATCACGGTCTGGGCGATGACGTGCTGGGTGTTGGTGATCGCCTCGGCCCCCGGCACGACCCAGGCGAGGTAGTCGGGGAAGGTCCCGGAATACATGCCGTAGTCGAAGGCCGAATCCGGCCAGTAGCAGGCCTTGAGCAGGTCGGCGTCGCGGCGGTCCTCGCCGCGGGCCAGGCGCGCCACGCAGTCGCGGATCATCTCGCGATCGAGCAGTTCGCTCAGGCTAGTGAGCTTCATCGGTTCTCTCCTCGGCGCGCCGTAGCGGCGCTCATTATGCGCTGGGTTCATTCTAGGCCCGGCCGCGCGCCGGACGCTTGACCTATTCGGACAAATGCGTTTCGTGAAGGCCCATGTCCACTGACAGCTTCGACCTGGTCCACGCCCGCCTGCTGCGCTTCTTCCCCGAGCTGGTCGAGGACCTCGGCGGCCATGCCGACGCCATGCTCGCAGCGGCGGGAATCGACCGCGCCGCGCCGCAGGCGACCTACCGCCAGATGATCGGCCTGATCGAGCAGGCGGCCGGGGCGCTGCGCTGCGCGGACTTCGGGATGCGCCTCGCGGTGCGGCAAGGCGGCGGCATGTTCGGGCCGCTCGGCCAGGTCATGCGCAACTCGCGCACCTTCGGCGAGGCACTGGCCTATGTCGGCACCCATGCCTATGCCCACAGCCTGGCCGCGCGAATCTGGCAGAAGCGCCTACCGGGCGAGGACGGCGTGTTCTCCGGCCACGACATCCTGGTCGAAGGACTGCCGCATCGCGGCCAGGCGATGGAGCAGATCCTGCTCGTCGGCCACCTCTTCGCCATGGAGATGACCGGCGGCCACGCCCGCGTCCGCAAGGTCCACTTCCGCCACCAGCCGCTTTCCCCCCCGGCCGTCTATCGCCGCTACTTCGGCTGCGAGGTGCGCTTCGGCCAGAACGAGGACGGCGTGTTCTATTCGCAGGCCGACCTCGCCTGCCCGATCGTCACCCCCGATCCCGAGGCCTACCAGACCGCCATCGCCTATATCGACGCCCACTTCGCCGAGGTCCGTCCGCCGGTCCACGCCCTGGTCCGCGGCGCGGTTATGCAGCTCCTCTGGACGGGCGAGGCGAGCAACGCCCGCGTCGCCGCCGAGCTGAACCTTCATCCTCGCACCTTGCACCGCCGCCTGGGCGCGGAGGGCACCTCGTTCCAGCAGGTCAAGGACGAGGTCCGGCGCGACGTGCTGCTCTACTACCTGCGCCAGACCGAGCTCGATTTCTCGACCATCTCGGAAAAGCTGGGCTTCGCGGAGCAATCGGTGCTGACCCGGCGCTGCCGCCGCTGGTTCGCGGCCGCGCCGACCCAGGTCCGCCAGCAGCACCGCCGCCACGCCTGACGGCCACTTTGTCTCAATCGGTCAAGCCGCTCGCCGCGCCGCTGCCGCAACACTCGGTTGCCCGATGACCGCAGAGAGCCCCGTTCCATGACCGCCCACCGCTATGTCGCCGATCCCGCCGTCTCGATCGCGCGCGGCCTGCCGCTCGCCGAGGAGCCGGGCCTGGGCACGCTGACCCTGGCCGGCTTCGTCCGCGAGGTGACCGAGCGCGGCGGCGAGCGCGAGGCCCTGGTCCAGCATCGTGCCGACGGCACGGTGGAGCGCTGGACCTACGCCGAGCTGTGGCGGCAGTCGGAGCGGGTGGCCAAGGCGCTGATCGCGGACGGGCTCGGCAAGGGCGAGCGGGTCGGCGTGCTGATGACCAACCGCGCCGAATTCATCGCCGCGGTCTTCGGCACGGCCCTGGCCGGCGGCGTCGCCGCGCCGCTCAGCACCTTCTCGACCCCGGCCGAGCTCGACCACCTGCTCGCCGCCTCGGCCTGCTCGGTCGTGCTGCTCGAACGCGCGGTGCTCAAGAAGGACTTCGCGGACATCCTCTGCGGGCTCGATCCGGCGATCGCCGCCGGCACGCCGGGCAGGCTCGATTCGGCGCGCTTTCCTTTCCTCCGCAGCCTCGCCGTGGTCGAGGGCGCGGGCCTGGGCGCGATCGCGGCCTGGGACGACTTCCTCGCCCGCGGCGACGGCGTGTCAGGCGAAAGGCTCGCGGCTCGGGCCGCCACGGTGACGCCCGCCGATCCCAGCGTGCTGTTCTTCTCCTCGGGCTCGACCAGCAAGCCCAAGGGCATCCTCAGCGCCCATCGCGGCGTCACGCTGCAATGCTGGCGGATGGGGCGCCAGCAGGGGCTCGACCCCAACGTGCGCTACTGGACCGCCAACGGCTTCTTCTGGTCGGGCAACTTCTCGATGGTGGTCGGCGGGGTGCTGGCGGTCGGGGGCACGATCGTCCTCCAGCGCACCTTCCAGCCGGCCGAGGCGATCGACCTGATGGCGCGCGAGCAGGTCAGCTTCCTGTTCGCCTGGCCGCACCAGTGGGAGCAACTGCTCTCCGCGCCGAACTGGGCCACGGCGGACCTCTCCGCGCTGCGCTATATCGACGTCGATTCGCCGCTGGCCCGCCATCCGGCGGTGCGGACGACCTGGATCGAGCCGCGCCACTGCTACGGCAATACCGAGACCTTCACCCTGAGCAGCGCCTATCCCGCCGGGACCACCCGCGAGGAGGCGCGCAACAGCCACGGCCTGCCCCTGCCCGGCAATATCTTCAAGGTCGTCGACCCGCTGTCCGGCCGGGTCGTGCCGCTGGGCGAGCGGGGCGAGATCGCGGTCAAGGGACCGACGCTGATGCTCGGCTACCTCGGCATTCCGCTCGACGAGACGCTGGACGAGGAAGGCTTCTTCCGCACCGGCGACGGCGGCTGGCTCGACGCAGACGGGCGGCTGTTCTGGGAAGGCCGGCTCAACGACATCATCAAGACCGGCGGCGCCACCGGCTCCCCGCTGGAGATCGACGAGGCGATCCTCGACTCCCCCGGCGTCTAGGCGACTCAGACCATGGGCGTGCCGCACGACACCCTGGGCGAGATCGTGGTCGCCTGCGTCGTGCCCCACGACGGCGCAAGCCTCGACGAGGAGACGGTGCGCGGCTTCGCTCGGGAACGGCTCGCCAGCTACAAGGTGCCGCGCCGCGTCCTGTTCTTCGCCGAGGAGGAGCTGCGGATGACCGGCAGCGCCAAGGTCAAGACCGCCGACCTGCGCAAGCTGGCCACCGAACGGCTCGAAGCCTCGGCCGACCGCTAGGCCCCCGTCAGGCCGAGCCCAGCAGGACGCGCGCCTCCTTGTCCGGGTCGGCCGTGACGTGGCTGACCGTGTCGAAGATCAGCGTCCGCCGCTCCGCCGTGTCGTAGGCCGGCCAGGCCAGTTTCGGCTGCGAGGGATCGCCGTTGCGGGCGAAGTTGATCCAGGCCTGCGACAGCTCCGCGCCGAGCTTGCGCTGCACCGGCCCGGTGCCGAGCAGGACCGGGCGCTTGTCGGCGTTGTCGAAGACGAAGGGCACCTCGGTCCCGTGCGGCGCCTTGAGCGCCCCGCCGTAGAACGGGGTCTCCCAGTCCATTCGGAACATATAGACCGGCGCGGGCTGGGCGAGCTTGCGATCGGCCAGGCGGATCGAATTGATCCAGGTCCCGCTCGCCGTCATCAGCGAGGTCAGCCAATAGGTCGGGGCGTCCTTGGGCCGCAGGCGCTTGAACACGGCGATCCCCTCCGCGCCCTTCGGGCCCAGCATCGCGGTCGCCTTCTCCACCGCCTGCGCCTCGGTCATCTTGCCGAACAGCGGATCGGGCGAGAGGAACAGGGTCGATTCGTCCTTGGTCGTGCCGATCATCAGCGGAATGTCGCGCGACAGCGGCGTGGCGTCGGGCGAGAACGGATGGCGCGGCAGCGCGCGGCCGTCGACGATCGGGGCGAGCGAGCGCATCCCCCGGCCCTGCGCGGCCCCGGCCGCGCGCATGATCTCGCGGATGTCCATGTCGAGCAGCTTGCGCACATCGGTCTTGGCCAGGCCCAGCTTGGCCAGCGTCGCCTCACCGTGGGCCGCGGCCTGGGCCTTGTCGCCCATGGTCAGGCCGGGGCCGCTCTGGATGATCGCCTTGTGGAACAGCCCCTGCGCGGCGGGCATGGCCATCACGACCGAGACCTTGGAGCCGCCTCCGCTCTCGCCGAAGATCGTGACGTTGCCGGGATCGCCGCCGAAGTTGGCAATATTGTCGCGCACCCATTGCAGCGCGAGGACGATGTCGAGCTGGCCGGCATTGCCCGAATCCGCGAATAGCGGATCGAGATCGCCGAGATAGAGATAGCCCAGCGCGTTGAGCCGGTGGTTGATCGTCACCACGACCACGTCGCCGCGCCGGACCAGGGCATTGCCGTCGTATTGCGGATCGCCGGCCGAGCCCATGGCGAAGCCGCCGCCGTGCAGCCAGACCATGACCGGGCGCTTGCGCGCCGGGCTGGCCTCCGGCGTATAGAGGTTGAGCACGAGGCAGTCCTCGCCCTCGTTGCCCTGCTCCATCCCCTGCTTGCCCGCGGCCATGACCGCCTGGACGAAGGGCGAATTGAGGTCCGTGCCGGGCGGCGCCGAACCGCTGATTTCCATCTGCGGGCACTGGTGGCCCAACGCCACGCAATCGCGCACCCCGCTCCAGGGCTCGGGCGCGACGGGGGCCTGGAAGCGGCGCTGCCGGGTGTCGCCGCCATAGGGGATGCCGAGGAAATTGGCGACGCGGCCGACCTGCCTGCCGCGCACCTGGCCCGCCGTGGTCGCGACCGCCGCCGTATAGCGCAGCGGCTGCCCTATCGCCCGGCCCACGCCCAGCAGGAGGCTCGCCCCCGCCACGCCGGCTCCGGCCGCGCCCGCCAAGGTCTGGCGGCGGGTAAACCCGTCAGTCATGCTCTCTCATCCCGGCTGTTTTCCTTGGCCGGGAAGCTAACCAACCTCGTCACACTGTGTCAACAGGATGCAGCTAGCGCATGATCGCCGACAGCGCGGCCAGGGCCTCCTCCAGCCGCGCCGCCGAGGGCGAGAACTTGCCGTTGTCGG
This sequence comes from uncultured Novosphingobium sp., assembly GCA_938005655.1. Lineage (GTDB taxonomy): Bacteria > Pseudomonadota > Alphaproteobacteria > Sphingomonadales > Sphingomonadaceae > Novosphingobium. The sequence goes on along the minus strand of CALLNA010000151.1, from coordinate 16,418 downwards.
CATAGCTCTGCTGCGCAGTGAAGCCGATCACGGCGATCAGCACGGCGGCGATCATCGGCGCGAACTTCGGGTCCTGCCCGGCCGCGGCGAGCCGTTCCGCGACGGCGCCTTCATAGACCTCGCGGGTCATCGCCTGGACCCGGCCCATCGCCCGCCACCACGGCGCCGGCTGCGACTCGCACAACTGGCCGCCCAGCTCCAGGATATAGCGCTCGTCGTCGGACGGGGGATGATCCCGGCTGGCGTTGACGAAGGCCTCGCGCACGCTTTCCGAGAGCGGCCGCTCGGCGACGCTGCGGGAGATGCGGGTCAGCGAGCGCTTCGACTGGGCGATCAGGATCTCGTCGATCGTCCCGAAGTAGCGATAGACGGTGCGCCGCGAGATGCCCGCGGCCTTGGCGATGTCCTCCATCGTCGTCTTGTCGATGCCCTGGGCGACGCACAGCTCCAGCGCGCATCGCTCGATGCGCATGGCCATGTCGCTGCGGCGACGCTCCCAGGGCGAGGCCTCGACGGCCGGCGGTTCCATGCTGGATTTCCCTTCGGTCGCGCGTGGTAGCGCCGGGCGCGGAAATTGCCAAATCGCCGCGCTCAGGGCGCGGCGGGCGGGGTCAGCGGGATCGCCACGCGGCGGGCGGTGAGTACCTTGACCGGCGGGGCGAGCATCTGCCCCTTCATCACCCCCTCGCCCAGCGTCGGCGAGCGCGGCGCGTCCCAGATCGCGCGGACGACCTCCATGCCGCTGACCACATGGCCGAAGACGGCATAGCCCGCCTGCTTCTCCGGATCGGCGGAAGCCGGGTCGGCATCGAGGCCGGGCATGTCCGACAGCAGGATCGAGAAGTCGGCCACCGCCGTCCCCGGCGCGTTGCGGGCCATCGACAGGGCGCCCGCCTTGTGGAGCAGCCCGGTCCGGCTGGTCGGCTCATGGGCGATCGGCGGCAGCCGCAGCCGGGGATCGCGCTGGCCCGCCTGGATCAGGCCGTTGGGCTGCTCGCCCCAGGCGAGGTGCATGGCGCGGTAGAAGGTGATCCCGTCGAACCGCCGCTGATCGACGTAGCGCACGAAGTTCGCGACCGTGACCGGCGCGTGCCTGGCGTCGAGGTCGACGGTGATCGCGCCCTTCTCCGTGGTCAGGACGACCCGGACGGTATCCGGCAAGGGCGCGGGCGCGCGCCGCGGGGCGGGCGCGGCCGCCAGCGTCAGCAGGGCGAGCGGAACGGCGAGCAGGGCGAATCGGCGTTGCATGCCCGCGATCATGCCGCCGGGCCGCCCAGCGCACCAATATTTCTTCGTGGGCGATTTTTCATGGTGCTCATTGCGCAAGATGCGTTACCACCCCGCCCACCGAGCGGGAGCAGACGATAGCCCCGACGGTCGCATCGATCTGCACCGCACGCATGGCGCAGACGGGGGAGAGGATGCCGGCGCGCGCATAACATAACATGCGCGCCGGCGGACTCGCCGCGAGGGCGATTTCATCCAGCCTGCCGTTCCTTATGGCCGCAAGATGGGCTAGGCTTCCGGCCAAGCCCGCGGCCTGCCGTTTCTCGCGGCGCGGCCGCCCGGAAACCGCTGGGAGAATATCCGTGAACGAGATGTCCAAGATCGGACCGCACGAGGCGCAGGACAACGTCACCGCCGACGAGATGGACCGCGAGGTGCGCGTCACCTACGGCAGGGAAGCCTTCGTCTCGCCCGAGTACCTCGAAGCCGAGAAGCGCCTGCTCTGGCCGAAGATCTGGCAGATGGTCGAGCGCGAGAGCGACCTGCCCAACCCGGGCGACTGGCTGACCTACGACGTCGCCGACGAATCGATCATCGTCCTGCGCAAGGAGGACGGCTCGCTGCGCGCCTTCCACAACGTCTGCCCGCACCGCGGCCGCCAGTTGATCTCGGTGCCGGACATGATCCCCGATCCGGTGACGGCCGTGAAAGGCGCGCGGCCCGTCCACGACGTGCGCGGGAACAACCGCAAGAACTTCATCTGCGGCTTCCACGGATGGACCTTCGACCTCGACGGCAACAACACCTACATCCTCGATCCGCAGGACTGGCACGGCAGCCTGACGCCCGAGCGGACCTGCCTCTCCGAGGTCAAGGTCGATACCTGGGGCGGGTTCATCTACATCAACATGGACCCCGACAGCATGTCGCTGAAGGAGTGGATGGGCCGCGCGGGCGAGATCCTCGACCACTTCGAGCTCGACAGGATGCAGTACAAGTGGCGCCAGTGGGCGATCTATCCGTGCAACTGGAAGGTCGCGATCGAGGCCTTCCTCGAACCCTACCACGTCGCCGGCACCCACACCCAGCTTCTCGCCTACGGCGACTACTACGCGCTGTCCAAGCAGTACGGGCTGCATTCGGTGTCGAGCTACGACACCCGCGAGGAAAAGTTCAAGATGAGCGAAAGCTCGGGCACGGTGCGCGCCGGCAAGGGCGACGACCCGCGCGTCTCGACCTACGAGCTGATCCGCGAGAACTACGAGACGGTGAACTATTCGGCCTCGACCGAAACCCTGGTCAAGGCCGCCAGCCGCCTCAAGGACGAGCTGCCCGAGACCGCCACGCCGGCCGAATGCATCGCCCACTGGCGCGAGTCGGCCAAGCGCGACGACGCCGCGCGCGGGGTGATCTGGCCCGAGGTCCCGCCCGAGATCCAGCAAGAATCCGGCCTCGCCTGGGGGCTGTGGCCGAACCAGAACATCCTCCACGGCGTGACCTTCGCGCTATGCTACCGGGTGCGTCCCTACGGCGACGATCCCAACAAGTGCATCTTCGAGAGCTATGCCCTCGAACGCTTCCCCGAGGGCGACGCGCCCGAGACGGAATGGACCTATGCCGAGCCCACCGGCGAGAACTGGGGCTCGGTCCTGGCGCAGGACTTCTCCAACATGGAGTTCGTCCACAAGGGCATGAAGTCGAGCGGCTGGCGCGGCGCCCTGCCCAACCCGCACCAGGAGCAGAAGGTCATCAACCTCCACCGCAACCTGGCCAACTGGCTGGAAGGCCGCGGCGCCCCGCAGAAGCTCGAAGGGCAGAACGGCTAGGAAGCGCCTTCCCCTCCCGCTCGCGGGAGGGGAGCCGCTCTCAATAGGGCAGCTTCAGCCCGGCGCGCGGCCAGTCCACGGCGACGAGCTGCCCGTAGCCCGACAGGGTGATATAGGCCGTCTTCATGTCCGCGCCGCCGAAGGCGATGTTGGTGCTGTAAGGCTCGGGCGCGAAGACGCTGATCCCGCCGTTGACGAGGCTGGCGACGCAGATGTTGCCGCACTCCTCGACGGCGAGCGAATCGAACCGCTGGTAGCCGTGCTGCGCCGAGCCGACGAAACGCCCGCCCGCCGGCGACGGCCAGGGTTCCTTGGCGAGCTCACCCTCGCCGATGATCGGCCAAGCCCAGAGCCGGCCCGTCTCGGTCTCGGTCGCATAGACGGTCTGCCCGTCGGGCGAGAGGCCCACTCCGTTCCCGGTGATCAACGAGAAGGCCGCCTCCTTGATCAGCGAGCCATCGACCCGGGCGTAATAGAGCGCGCCGCGGTCCATGATCCGGCCATAGGACTTGCCGTGATCGGTGAACCAGAAGCCGCCCTTACCATCGAAGACGATGTCGTTCGGCCCGAACAGCGGCACGCCGTCGCAGTTGTCGTAGAGCATCTCGACCTTGCCGGTCGCCAGATCGACGCGCTGGATGCCGTTGTCGGCATAGCTGTCCGCGCGGCCGTGGGGCCGGACGAAGCCGTCGTCGTGATAGACCCAGTTGAAGCCGCCGTTGTTGCAGACGTAGAGCTGATCGTCCGGCCCCATCGCCATGCCGTTCGGCCCGCCGCCGACATGGGCGATCACCGACTTGGCGCCGTCGGGCGCCACGCGGACCACGTTGCCGCTCTCGATCTCCACCACCGCGACCGAACCGTCGGGCAGGACCACCGGCCCTTCGGGAAAGCGCAGGCCGTCGGTGACGACGCGGAAGTTCAGCTTTGGCATGTCCGTCAGTCCTGTCCCTTGTCGATCGCGGCTGGGTCTATGCCATCGCGCATGTGCGCGGGGAAGTACTTCGCCCCGATCCCCTCGTCGACCGCCGCCTTGTAATATTGCGCCGCGCGGTTCGCCATGCGCGGCTCGACGCCCATCTCGCCGGCCAGCTCGATCGCGTAGCCGAGGTCCTTGAGCACGTAGTCGGAGGGGAACGCCTTCTCCGGAAAGGCCCGCGGGACCATCGCCTTGAGGCCGTGGTTCTGCAAGGCGAAGCTGTTGCCCGAGCCCAGGCCGACCGCCTCGACCAGCCTGGCCGGGGCGACGCCCGCGCGCTCGGCGACGACCATCATCTCGGCGATCGAGGCGACGTTCTCGAACAGCAGGCAGTTGTTGACCAGCTTCACCACCTGCCCGCAGCCAACCTCGCCGCAATGGGTCACGTCGCTGCCCATGTAGCGCAGCAGCGGCTCGATTCGGGGGAACAGCTCGGTCGAGGCGCCGACCATGATCGAGAGCGTCCCGTCGATCGCCGCCTGGCGGGTGCGGGCAACGGGCGCATCGGCAAAATGCATCCCCGCCCCGGCCAGCTTCGCCGCAACGGCGCGGGCATCGGCGACGCCGGTGGTCGAGAGGGCGACGACCACGGTGCCGGGCCGTCCGGCGGCGGCGATCTCCTGCGCGACGGCATCGACCTGACGGCCGCCAGGCAGCGAGAGAAAAATGATCGAGGCGGCCTGCGCCACCTCGGCCACCGAAGCCGCCGCAACCGCGCCGCCCGCAACCTGGGCGGCCAGTGCCTCGGCATTGAGGTCGAACACGTGGACCTTGGCCCCATGCTTGCGCACCGCATTGGCGCACATGCCCGAGCCCATGACGCCGAGGCCGATGAAGCCGAGGATGGGGATGATGTCAGTCATTTCTCTCTCCTTCTCCCCTCCCCTGAAAGGGGGGTGACAGCCGCGCTGGCGGCTGACGGAGGGGCTCTCCTCATCGCGGCAGCGCCCGCCGACAGCCTCCTCCACCGCCTGTGGCGGTCCCCTCCCCGCAAGCGGGGAGGATTTAGTAAATCACTTCCGCCTCTTCCAGGGCGGTGCGTTCCTCGCGGCCCATGCCGAGCAGCTCGCCATAGACGTAGTCCTCGTGCTCGCCGAGCTTGGGCGTGCCGCGATGAATGCCGATCTCCGGTCCCTTGGACAGCCGCATCGGCACGCCGACCGCGGCGCGCCGCTTGCCGTCGGGCTCGGCCACCTCGACGATCGCATGGCGCTCGCGCAGGTGGGGATCGGCGGCGATCTCGGGCGTGGTCCAGCTCGCATGGGCGGCGATGCCGGCGGCCTGGAGACACTCGGCGGCGGCATTGGCGTCCTGCGTCCGGGTCCAGACGGACAGCGCCTCGTCCGACAGGTCGGCAGAGCCGGTGATCTCGCGCAGCGCCTGCCGCTCGGCCTCGCCATCGACGGCGATCGACAGCCAGCGGTCCTCGCCCGCCGCGGGATAGACCCCGTGCGGGGCCATGCGCGGATGGGCGTTACCCATGCGGTGCGGCTCCTCGCCGGCCGCCGCCAGCAGCAGCGCCTCGCCGAGCAGCGACGAGGCTACCTCGCGCGCCGAGACGTCGACCAGCGCGCCCTCGCCGGTCGCGCGGCGGCGATGCAGCGCGGCCATGACCGCGACGGCCGAGTTCATGCCGACCGTGTGGTCCATGACGTGGCGCATCTCGATCGGCGGGCCGTCGGCATAGCCGGTCATCTCGCCGAGCCCGCCCCAGGCGCCGAACAGCGGGGCATAGCCGGCGAAATGCCGGTCCGGCCCGCTCTGCCCGGAAGAGGAGACGGCGAGCATGATGATGTCCCGCTTGACCGCCTTGAGGTCTTCGTAGCCCAGGCCCAGCCGGCCGATCACGCCGGGGCGGAAGCTCTCCGCCGCCACGTCGGACACGGCGACGACCCGCTTGGCGAGAGCCACGCCTTCCGGCTTCTTGAGGTTGATCCGCACCGACAGCTTGGTCGAGGCGACCTGGTCGAAGGTCGCCGGGCCCATGCGGCCATAGACCGGATGCGGCTTGCGGAACGCGTCAGGGCGCATGGCGCTCTCGATCTTCACCACCTCGGCGCCGAGCTGCGAGAGCAGGGGCGTGCAGAACGGACCGGCGTTGTGGACGGTGAAGTCGGCGATGCGGATGCCGGGGAGGGGGTTCATCGTGCCGCGCCTCCCGTATAGTCGCCCAGCGCCGGCGGCCCGCCGCGGAGCGCAAAGGGGGCGCCGTCGAACTGGAAGGGGGAGACCAGCATGTCGAACACCCCCGCCCCGGTCTCGACCGGCTGGAACAGCCCGCGCACCTGCTCGTGCGGATCGCGCACGACCTCGGCCGGCGTGTAGTATTTCGCCAGCGGCACGGAGAGCTTCTGCCCCTCGCGCACAATGTCCTCGACCTTGCGGGACGAGGCCCATTCGCGGATGTGCCGGTTGATCACCGGCCCCTGGCGGCTGCGCTCCAGCGAATCCTCCAGAGCCGGGTCCTGGGACCAGTCGGGCTTGCCCAACAGCTCGACCAGGCCATGCCACTGGCGCTGCTCCAGCGTCAGCAGCTCGACATAGCCGTCCGCGCAGGGGATCACCCCGCCATAGCGGAACGAGCGCTCGACCCGGTGCTCGACCGAGCCGTCGCCGAGCCGCTGGATCGCGAAAGCCCCCACGGCGAGCGCGGCGTCCTGGCTGGCGACGTCGACATACTGGCCACCGGCCTCGGGCCGCACCCACAGCGCGGACAACGCGCCGAGCGCGGCGGCGATACTGCCCTGGAGCTCGGCGAAATGGCCATAGACCTTGACCGGCGGGCGGCCGGGAAAAAGCTCGCAGGACAGGCCATTGGGCAGGAGGTAGCCCTCGCCCGAGGCATGGAGCACGGTGATGTCCGTCCCCTTCCAGTGCGCCTTGGGACCGTGCGCGCCGAAGGGCAGGACCGAGACGTGGATCAGGTCGGGATGGCGACGGGCGACCGTCGCCTCGTCGAGGCCGAGCGCCTCGCGCTCGGCCAGCGGCGTATCGTCGATGAACACGTCCGCCTCGCTGAGCAGGCCGCCGAAGCCGCCATCGGGCACCACGGCGCTGCGCATCCCCGCCGCGAGATAGGCGAACAGGGCGCTGACCTCGCTGCCTGGCAGGAACGGCGGCTCGCAGCGCAGCGGCGAGCCTTCGGCGGGCTCTAGCAGGATCGCCTCGGCGCCCATCGTCGAGAGCAGCCGCGCGGCATAGGCCGCCGCGACGCCCGAGGCGCGGACGGCGATGCGGAGACCGGAGAGGGGGGGACTAGAATCGGGCATGGGCGGTCAGCCAGTTCCCCTCGCGCTTGCGGGAGGGGCTAGGGGTGGGCAAGTCAGTCTCGGCGCAGCGCGTGGAGGAGGAGGCCCACCCCTGCCCCCTCCCGCAAGCGGGAGGGGAGAGGAGCGGCGCCCCATCTCCCCAAGACCTCAGCGCACCACCGGCAGCTCGAGGTCCAGCCCGGCGCCGTCGACGAACACCTTGGTGTTCGGGTCGAGGCTCGGCAACACGACCGTCGCCAGGCCCGGCGTGGTCAGCTCGCCGCGCTGGTTCTCGCCCTTGATCTCGATGTCGACCAAGGCGTAGCCGTCCTTCACGTACTTGCGGGTCACGGTGCCGCGCGCCCAGGTGCAGTCGCCCATCGTGTTGAAGCGGCTCATGCGGGTCTTGATGCGCTTGAGGAAGCCGGCATCGCCCATCCAGTTGGTGATGAAGCTGGCCATCCAGGCCGAGCGCTGCGGACCGTAGTCATAGACGCCGGGGACGCCCACTTCCTTGGCGGTCGATTCGCGGTGGTGGCCGATGCCGGTGTATTCGATGCCGCCGCCCGCTTCGGGGTTGCGGAAGAAGTGGCCCGGGTGCTTGACCGCGTTCTTGAAGATCACGCCGTGGGTATGGCCGCGGCCGCAGCCGACGAGGAAGCCCATCGTATCCATCAGGCTCAGCGGGCCGCGGACGATCTCGGGAAGCTGCTCGCCCTCCTGGACCTCTTCCCAGTAGCGGACGTTGCCGCCACGGATGTTCTTCTCCTCGTCAAGGATCGCGGCGTCGATCTTCTCGAATTCCTCGGCGGTGTATTCGTGGGTCTTGATGTCGGCGTACTTGCCGGCCTCACGGGCGGCCTTGCGCTCGTGCCGGGTGCAGGTGCCGAGCGCCTTGGCGACCAGCTCGCCGCGCTGGTTGAAGTAGGTCGCCTCGACGTACTGGAGAACCAGAGTGCCGGAGAACTGGCTTTCCTTCACGTCGACGCCGACGACGCGCTCGATCGCCGAGATGCGGTCGCCCGGACGGACGTGGCGGAACAGCTCCCAGTCGTTGCCGGCGTAGAAGCCGTGGACGCCCGGCAGGCCCCAGCGGGTGCGGCCGACCCAGCCGAAGGCCATCGGGAAGTTCGGGTGGGCGAGCATCGAGCCGTGGCGCGACAGGCGGCCGTGCTCAAGGTCGCGGTAGAGCGGATTGAGATCGCCGATGCCGTTGCAGAAGTTGCGGATCGTGTCCTCGGTGGCGTCCTGGAGATAGGGGCCTTCGGGGCGCAGGTGCATGCCGATCATGTTCTCGGCGGCCTTGATCGCCTCCGGGGTGATCTTGCCTTCGGCGGGGGCGTGGCCGACGTCCTTGTCGGCGGTCTCGGTGCTCATTCAGGTGCTCCTTGTGCGGATTCGTTGCGGCGGTGCATAATGCATTATCTTGAAGGGTCAAGCTGCGGCGGGAGGCAATCCGGGGTTAGCCCATCCCAATCCGCGACCGACACTTCTCCCCCGATGGGGAGGATTGGTCTCAGCTATTCCAGTCGAATTCCGTGCTCGGCACGATCTGCCCGTAGCGCCCCATGCAGGCGACGGCATGGACGTGCTCGTCCGGCGTGACCCCGGCGCAGCAGTCCTCCAGGATCACCACCTCGTAGTCACGGTCGTGGGCCTCGCGCGCCCCGGAATGGACCACGCCGTTGGTCGAGACGCCGCACATAACGATCCGCTCGATCCCGTTGGCGCGCAGGATCGGCTCCAGCGCGGTGGCGTAGAACGGGCTGACCCGATGCTTGACGATGTCGAAGTCGCCTTCCTGCGGGGCGAGCGCGGGGTGGACCTCGGTGCCCCAGGTGCCGAGCTTGAAGATCCCGTTCTTCCGCGCGCCGGAGAAGATCGGCGAATTGGCCGGAGCCTCGCGGTAGTCGGGCGAGAAGCCGACGCGGACGTAGCCCACCTTCGCGCCCGCGACGCGGGCGGCGGCGATGGCCCCGGCGGTGTTCGCCAGGACATTCCGCTCCTTGACCTGGATGCCGTAGGTCTGGGCATTGAATCCGTCCTCGGCGACGAGGTCGTTCATCATGTCCATGACGAGGAAAAGGGTCTGCTTCATCACTCTCAACTCGACTTGAGGTTTGGGATTCAGGCCCTGGATTCAGCGGCCTGGACGGAATCTCGCAGTTCCAGCCAGCCCGCCTCGATATGCTGGCGGGTGGCGAGCATGGCGGCCGAGACGTCGCCCGCGATCATCGCGGCGAGCAGTTCGTCGTGCTCGGCCACGGCGCGGCTGACCCGCCCCTTGAGCTGGTTGATCAGGTCGAAGGGATAGCGCGCCCAGAGGATCTGCACGAAGTGCAGCGTCTGCGGCATCCGCGCGATCTCGAACATGCGGTGGTGGAAGCGGTAGTTGGCGGCGCGGGCGGCCTCGTTGTCGCCGGCGTCGAAGGCCGTGGCGAAGGCCTCGGCCAGGACCCGCAGCTCCGCGATGTCCGCCCCGCCCGCCTGCTCGACCGCGCCGCGGACGAGCTGGGTTTCGAGCAGGATGCGCAGGTTCAGGACCTCGGTCGAAGCCTCGATGTCGAAGGGCGCGACGACCGCGCCCTTGAAGCTGTCGCCCGAGACGTAGCCCTCGGCCTCCAGCAGCTTCAGCGCCTCGCGCACCGGGGTGATCGAGGTCTGGAGCAGGCTGGCGATCTCCTGCTGCTTGAGCCGCGTGCCGCGCGGGAAACGCCCGGCGATGATCCCCTCGCGCAGGTAGTCCGCGACCTGTTCCTCCTTGGTCTTGAACTGCATGGGGGACGGGGGCATTCGACCTCAGCTCTTGTCGCGCACGGGCGCCCAGGCGAAGTCGCCGGGCTGGTAGGCCTTGGCCGCCCCCGACTGGAGCAGGGCCTCGGTCTCGGCCTCGCTGTAGCCGAGCGAGCGGAGCAGCGCCACCGTGTGCTCGCCGATCTCGGGCGGGGGCAGCCGGGGCGCGACCGGGCCGGGGACGCCGGCGAACTCGGGGACCTCGAACTTGAGGCCGCGGAACTCGACGTCGCGCAGCTTGCCCTGCTGACGGGCCTGGGGCGCGTCGAGCACGCGTTCGAGCGGCATGACCTCGTTGAAGCCGAGCCCGGCGGCGCGCAGCCGCTGCTCGGCCTCGGCGAACGTGTATCGGGCGACGGCGGTGCGGACCGCTTCTTCCACCACGTCGCGCGCCTTCTTGCGGTCGCGCAGCCGGGCGTAGTCGGGATTGCCGTCCTCGGGCATGTCCAGCGCCTTGGTCAGCTTGGCCCAGTGCGCGTCGGTGAGGATCAAGAGATAGACCCAGCGGCCGTCGCTGGTCAGGTAGGAGCCGTAGCCGGGCATCGAGAACTCGCCCCCGCCCTCCTTCTCCAGGCGGCCGAGGAGCTGGGTCTTGAGCTGCATGCCCGCCAGGTCGCGCGCGGCGAGGTGCAGGCCGGTCTCGTAGAGCCCGATCTCGATCCGGCGGTCGGCCTCAGGATCGAGCATGGCGGCGAGCACGCGGATCACCGCATAGGTCCCGGCGAACTGGTCATGGTAGCTCGGCCCGAAGCGGGTCGGGCGGCCGTCGATGCGATGGTCGTCCATCGCCCCGGTCGCCGCCTCGGCGATCGGGTTGGTCATCAGGTCGTCGGCCTGGGGACCGTGGGTGTAGCCCTTGACGTGAACGTGGATCAGCGCGGGATTGACCGCCGCGCAGTCGTCCGCGGTGACCCCGAGCTTGCGCGCGGCAGAAGGCGCGAGGTTGTGGATCACCACGTCCGCCGTCGCCGCGAGCTTGCGGAAGATCTCCTTGCCGCCCTCGGTGGTGAGGTCGAGGCAGATCGCCTGCTTCGAATGGCTGTAGGCGACGATCGTGCCGGACGGCCCGCCGCGCACCAGCGAGCGGGTGGTATCCCCGCTCGGCGGCTCGATCTTGATGACCTCCGCCCCGAGCTGCGAGAGGATATGCGTCGCGAAGGGCGCCGCGATCATCGTGCCGAGCTCGATCACGCGCTTGCCGGCCAGGGGCCCGGACTGGGGTTGGGAATTGCTCATGCGCCCTCGATAAAGATAATGCATTATATATCAAGCGTGCTATTGCGCCGCTACATCTGCAAACGTCAGGAGCAAGCATGAGCGACGATTTTTCCGCCTGGGTGGGCAAGGTCGAGGAGACCGCCGACGTGCTGGAGCCGGCGCGCAGCAACGCCCTGCGCGCGGCGCTCGGCGATCCCGCGCCGCGCGCCGCGGGCGACGACCTGCCGCTGCTGCACCACTGGCTCTACTTCTGGAACGTCCAGCCGCCGGAGGGCCTGGGCACGGACGGCCATCCGGCCAAGGGCGGCTTCCTGCCGCCGGTGCCCCTGCCGCGCCGGATGTGGGCCGGCGGGCGGCTCAAGTTCCTCGCCCCGCTGAAGCTCGGCGAGCGCGTGACCAGGACCTCGACGATCCTCAAGGTCGAGACCAAGGTCGGCCGCAGCGGAACGCTGGTCTTCGTCACCGTCCGGCATGAGCTGGCGGGCGCCGCCGGCCTCGCCGTGTCCGAGGAGCAGGACCTGGTCTATCGCGACGCCGCCGCGCCGGGCTCGATCCCCGCCCCGGCCGCGTCCGGCCCGGAGCCCGTGGCCGCCTGGCGCGACGACGTGCGGCCCGATCCGGTCCTGCTGTTCCGCTATTCGGCGCTGACCATGAACGGCCACCGCATCCATTACGACCGGCCCTATGCGATGGACGAGGAGGCCTATCCCGGCCTGGTCGTCCACGGCCCCTTGCAGGCGACCCTGCTGATCGACCTGGCGGCCCGCCATGTCGGACGGCCGATCGCCGGCTTCGACTTCCGCGGCCAGTCCCCGGCCTTCGACGGCACCATGCTCCACGTCTGCGGCGAGGCGACGGAGGGCGGCGCGAGCGTCTGGACCGAGCAGTCCGGCACCAGGAACATGGTCGCCACCGTGCATTGCGCGGCCTGACCCGAAAGCGGCTCCCAACAACGCAGCGGCGGTATCTGACGCCCCGGAACGGCACTTCCGCGCTGTTCCGGGCGGCAGCCTTGCGCTAACGGTCAATTCGGTTATGCGGCCTCAGTCTTGCGGTTCGCATAGAATCGCGAAGTTTCGCCTTCCCGCCGCGACACGATCCGCGCGCCATACTTGGGAGAGACCATGTACGCCGACGACACCGCCGAAACCAAGGCCAAGACCACCGGGGGCACGCCCGTCTACAAGCGCATCCTCGACCTGTTCGAGGCCGAGGGGATCAAGACGCTCTACGGCATTCCCGATCCCAACTTCGTCCATATGTTCATGGAGGCCGAGAAGCGCGGCTGGACCGTCGTCTCGCCGCACCATGAGGCCTCGGCCGGCCACATGGCCGCCGCGACCGCGCGGATCACCGGCAAGCCCGCGCTCTGCGTCGGCACGCTCGGGCCGGGCCTCGCCAACCTGATGCCGGCGATCCAGAACGCCAAGGTCGAGAACGATCCGATCATCGTGCTCGGCGGCCAGCGCGCCCGCATCACCGAGCGCCGCGTCCGCCGCGGCCGCATCCAGTTCGTCCGGCAGGAGCCGATGATCGAGGATTCGGTGAAGTATTCGTCCTCGATCGAATATGCCGACCAGACCGACGAGATCATCCGCGAGGCGATCCGCATCGCCATGTCGGGCACGCCCGGCCCGGTCTATGTCGAGTACCCGGCCCACGTCATCCTCGAGGACCTCGACGTTCCCCCGGCGCTGCCGCCGCACAAATACCGCCTGACCAACCAGGGCGCCGACGGCGACCGCATCGCCGAGGCCGCCGAGCTGATCAAGGCCGCCAAGAACCCGATCATCCTGGTCGGCCACGGCGTCCACACCTCGCGCTCGGGCGCGAAGGTCAAGGAGTTGGCCGACCTGATGCAGTGCCCGGTCATCCAGACCTCGGGCGGCACCAGCTTCATCCCCGGCCTTGAGGACCGCACCTTCCCTTACGGCTTCTCCGAGGTGTCGATCGACGCCGTGGTCGAAAGCGACCTCGTCATCGCCCTGGCCACCGAGCTGGGCGAGCCGAGCCACTACGGCCGCTGGCGCCACTGGGTGGACAACGAGGCCAACCGCAAGTGGATCTACGTCCAGCAGGACCCGACCGCGATCGGCGTCAACCGCTCCTACGACGTGCCGCTGGTCGGCGACGTCCGCGCGGTCGTGCCGCAACTCGTCCGCGCGCTGAAGGGCGCGAGCCTGCCCGGCCACCCGCGCCTCGCCGAATACATCCAGCGCGACGCCCAGCAGATCCAGGACCTCTACGAGGAATCGTGCAGCCGCGGCGACGGCAGCGGCAACGAGCCGATGAACACCGCCCGCTTCATCACCGAAGCGACCCGCGCCTTCCCCAAGGACGGCATCATGATCCGCGACGGCGGCGCGACGGTGATCTTCACCTGGACCTTCAACCAGGCCAAGCCCGCCGACGTCATCTGGAACCAGAACTACGGCCACATCGGCACCGGCCTGCCCTATGCGACCGGCGCCCTGCTCGCCGACCAGGCCGAGACCGGCAAGCAGCGCCCCGGCATGCTGCTGACCTCGGACTCCTCGTTCCTGTTCCACATCGGCGAGCTGGAAGTGGCGGTGCGCAAGAACCTGCCGCTGGTCTGCGTCGTCGGCGTCGACTTCCAGTGGGGCCTTGAGGTGGGCGTCTATCGCTACACCTTCGGCGAGGGCACCAACGAGGCCGGCGTCCACTGGTCGAACAAGGTCCGCTTCGACAAGATCGCGGAAGGCTTCGGCGCCCACGGCGAGTTCGTCCAGAACGCCGCGGACCTCGGCCCGGCGATCGAGAAGGCCTACGAGCGCGGCGGCGTCACCGTGATCCATGTGCCGATCGAGCCCAAGGCCAATGCCGAGGACAAGCCTCAGTATGCCGAGTTCAAGACCTGGTACGCCGAAGGTACGCAGTAACAACGGGGACTGATTTGTCCCATGCCGGGCTGCGAAGGGCGGCTTTCTGCGCTTCCGGTGCTCACGGCCATCAAGGCCGCTGCGCTCCGGTTCTCGAAATCCACCCTTCTCGCTCCGGCCTGAGCCAAATCCGCCCCCTCACGGCAGTGAGCGGGGCGGATTTGCATTTCGAGCTAGGGAGCAGGACATGCGTAACTACCTGAAGTTCTACATCGACGGGCAGTGGGTCGATCCCGCCACGCCGAAGACCGCCGAGGTCGTCAATCCGGCGACTGAGGCCGTCTCCGGCACGATCTCGCTCGGCTCGCCGGCCGACGTCGACAAGGCCGTGGCCGCCGCGCGCCGGGCCTTCGCCACCTGGGGCGAATCGAGCGTCAAGGAGCGCATCGACCTCCTGGAGGCGATCCTCGCCGAATACCTCAAGCGCGAGCGCGAGCTGGGCGAGGCCGTCACCGAGGAGATGGGCGCGCCGCTGTCGCTCGGCTGCGGGTTCCACACCCTGCTCGGCAAGGGCCACTTCTCGACCGCGCTGGAAGTGCTCAAGGAGTTCAAGTTCGAGGAGCAGCGCGGCGCCACCCTGATCCGCAAGGAGCCGATCGGCGTCTGCGGCCTCATCACGCCATGGAACTGGCCGATGAACCAGACCTGCGTGAAGATCGCCCCGGCCCTCGCCGCGGGCTGCACGATGATCCTGAAGCCGCCGCAGCTCGCGCCCTATTCGGCGCAGATCCTGGCCGAGATCCTCCACGACGCCGGCACCCCGGCTGGCGTGTTCAACATGATCCAGGGCCAGGGCTCGGTGATCGGCAACGCGCTGTCGACGCACGAGGACGTCGACATGATCTCGTTCACCGGCTCGGAGCAGGTCGGCGTGCAGATCCAGAAGGACGCCGCCGACACGGTCAAGCGCGTCGGGCTGGAGCTGGGCGGCAAGAGCGCCTGGATCGTGCTCGACGACGGGGCCTTCGCCGCCAACGTCGCCGGGGCGACCGGCGGGATGATGGGCAACTCCGGCCAGACCTGCTCGGCCGGCTCGCGCCTGCTGGTGCCCGCCGCGCGGATGGACGAAGCGATCGCCGCCGCCGCCGAGGCCGCGAACGGCGTCACCGTGGGCGATCCCCAGGGCAATTTCGCGATGGGTCCGGTCGTCTCCAAGAGCCAGTACAACATCATCCAGGACTACATCCAGAAGGGCCTGGACGAGGGCGCCAAGCTCATCGCCGGGGGCCTCGGCCGTCCCGAGGGGCTGGACAAGGGCTGGTTCGTCAAGCCGACCGTCTTCGTCGGGACCAACGACATGGTCATCGCCCGCGAGGAGATCTTCGGCCCGGTCCTGGTCATCATCGGCTACGAGAACGAGGACGACGCCGTCCGCATCGCCAACGACAGCGATTTCGGCCTGGGCGGCTACGTCTCGGGCGAGGATGCCGACAAGTGCCGCGCCGTCGCCAAGCGGATGCGCACGGGCGCGGTCTGGATCAACGGCGGGTTCGACTTCCACGCCCCGTTCGGCGGCTACAAGCGCTCGGGCAACGGGCGGGAGTGGGGCGAGTACGGCTTCCACGAATACCTCGAGATCAAGGCGATCATCGGGTAAAGCGGATTATACGGAATGCGACAGGGCGGCGTCTGCGGGCGCCGCCCTTTTGCTATGCGCGGAAGGGAAAGCAATGAGCCGGTTCGATCATCTCGCGGGCGTCGAGGTCGCGAACGGAACGTGGAGCTGGGATGCGGACAAGGCCCTGCTCTATGCGGTCGGGGTCGGCGCGGGGCTCGACGATCCGCAGGCCGAGCTGCGCTTCACCACCGAGAACACGCCCGGCCAGCCGCAGCAGGTCATCCCGACCTTCGCCACGCTGATGAACCTGCCGGGGCCGTGGATGGAGCTGCTCGGCCTCAACATGAAAGGCGGCCATCCCGTGGGCTCGGTCCACGGCGAGCAGGGCGTGACCCTGCTGCGGCCGATCCCGACGAGCGGCACGGTCCACCTCTCCAAGGTGATCGAGGGCGTCTACGACAAGGGCTCGGGCGCCCTGGTGGTGATGGACACGCGGCTGACCCTGGCGGACGGCGAGCCGCTCGCGACGACGCGGATGAGCCTGTTCGTGATCGGGTTCGGCGGCTTCGGCGGCCCGCGCGGTCCCGCCGACGAGGAGCCGTGGGAGCGGCCCGGGCGCGCGCCCGACGCGGTCGTCTCCCAGTCCACCGGCCGCAACCAGTCGCTGAT
>CALLNA010000150.1 GCA_938005655.1 uncultured Novosphingobium sp. | reverse complement strand
CCGCCAGCCGTTCGCACAAATTCACGCCGAGCCAAGCCTGTATGGTCCAGGCACCCACCGCCGGCCGTTTCCCGCCTGCGTCTTCCCTCCCGGCGTTACCCCGCATTCGCCAGCGGGCGATCAGGCGTGTCTGCCTCCTTTTCGACCCTCTCATATCCCGTCGCCCCGGACTTGATCCGGGGCCCCGCTTCTTCCTGCGCGGGCGTCGGACAAGGAAAGCGGGACCCCGGGTCAAGCCCGGGGTGACGGGGGTGGGAAAGGGGGATGGGAATGTCGGCGCTACCCCAAGAACGGCGCGGATATTGGGTCCGCAGCCTCCCCCCACGAACCTACACCTCCCGCGGCAGCACTCCGCGCGTCTCGCCGACGCTCTTCCATACGGCGATGAACAGGGCCGCGATCACCGGGCCGATGATGAAGCCGTTGAGCCCGAACAGCTCCAGCCCGGCCAGCGTCGCGATCAGGATCACGAAGTCGGGCATCCGGGTGTCGTTGCCGACCAGGACCGGGCGCAGGACGTTGTCGACCATGCCGATCACCAGCACCCCGCAGGCGACCAGGACCGCGCCCTGCCAGACCGAGCCGGTCAGCAGCAGGTAGGCCGCGATCGGCACCCAGACGATCGCCGTGCCGACCGCCGGGACCAGCGAGAAGAAGCCCATCAGCACGCCCCACAGCAGCGCGCCCTCGATCCCCAGCGCCCAGAAGATCACCCCGCCGAGCAGGCCCTGGACGATGGCGACGACGACCGCGCCCTTCATCGTCGCGCGGACGACGACGATGAAATGCGCGATCAGCGTGTCGCGGATGTCGGGCCGGAGCGGCACCAGGGGGCGGATCTGGCGGTCGAGCACGCGGCCGTCGCGGATCAGGAAATAGGTGAGGTAGAGCATGACGCCGAGCGCCGCGACGAAGTTCAGCGCGCCCTGGCCGAAGGTCAGGGCCTGGGCGGCGATCGAGTTGAGCCCGCTCGCCAGCATCCCGCCGAGCCGCTCGCGCGCGGCGTCGAGGTCGGTCAGGCCGTAGCGGTCGACCACGGCCTGGGCCCAGTGGGGCAGGGCGTCGTGCATCCGCTGGAACATCCGGGCGAGGTCGATCTCGCCCGAGCGGAGCTGGCCGTAGACGCTCGCCGCCTCCTGCACGAGGCTACCCGCGACGAACAGCGAGGGCAGGATCACCAGCAGCAGGATGATGAGGAGCGTCGCCGCCGCCGCCAGGTTCTGCCGGCCGCGGAAGGCGATCGCCAGGCGGCGCTGGAGCGGGGTGAACAGGATCGCCACGACCACGCCCCACAGGATCGCGCCGAAATAGGGTGTCAGCAGCCAGGCGAAGGCCAGGGTGACGACCAGCACCAGGGCCAGGAAGCCGCCGTCCTCCAGGCTGAGCTTGCGTCGTTCCGGTCCGTCCATCGGGCCATGCTGCCCGAACCGGGCGGAGAAATCCACCGCCCGGGCGGTGACTGTCCTGCGACAATTCGCGACCGTCCGGCGCTTGCCGGTAAATCGCGCGGACAGCTAGCCCTGCTAGGGAAGGCTGGCGGGTGGGTGAGGGTCCCCCAAACCGAAGGTATAGCGACGATGCACAAGACGAGATTCCTGGCGATGGCCGCGGCCATCGCGATCACCGGCGCGGCCGCCGGCACGGCCATGGCCCAGCCCGGCCCGCCGCCCGATCCCTACGGCGACGCGACGGTGAGCAAGGCCGACGCCGAGAAGGCCGCCACGGCGCGGTTCGACCAGCTCGATACCAACCACGACGGCAACCTCTCGGCCGACGAGATCGCCGCCGCGCCGGGCGGAGGCCGCGGCCTCGGCCGGGCGGACGCCAACGGCGACGGCACGGTCAGCAAGGCCGAGTTCCTTGCCCAGCAGGCCCAGCGCTTCGACCAGCAGGACGCCGACCACGACGGCCAGCTCACCAAGGCCGAGCGCGACGCCTTCCGCCAGCAGATGATGCAGCGGATGCGAGAGCGCGGCGGTTTCGGTGGCCCCGGCGGTCCCGGTGGCGGCGACCACGGGCAGTAGGCTTCTTCCGAAGGTGTTGCCAACCCGGCGGCCGAATGATCGGGCTCGGGTGGGAAACGGAAGCCATCACAAACCTCGTCGCCCCGGACTTGATCCGGGGCCCCGCTTCTTCCTGCGCGACGCCGGACAAGGAAAGCGGGACCCCGGATCAAGCCCGGGGTGACGGAAGGGTGGGAACGTCCGCTAGGTTGGATTTGCAAACCGCATGATCCCCTCTCCGGAGGAGGGGGTTTACCGGCTCCCGATCCACGAGATCGGCGCGGCTGCCCGGTCCGGCGCGGCGCGGCGGAAGTTCGCGGCGTCGTCGATCGAGCCGGTGCCGGCGTAGCGCGCGACCGCCGGGTAGGGATAGACCGGCCGGCTCCGCGCATCGGGCACCGGCGCGCCGTTGGGCGCGGCGCGGTGGGCGATCAGCGCGGCGGGGGCCTCGCCGCGCTCGACCCAGGCCATCAGCCGCTCCAGCAGCGGGAAGTCGCTCGGGCCGTCGCCGCCGGCGCAGTGGTACATCGCCGGGAACAGGAACATCCGCAGGAAGCGGTCGCGCCGCGCGGCGCCCATGCGCTGCCCGACGCGGTCGAAGTAGTCGATCGTGTTGAGCGGCGAGATGTGCGGGTCCGACCAGCCGTGCCACAGGATCAGCTTGCCGCCGTGCGCGGCGAAGCGCGAGAGGTCGGGATCGTCGGCGTTGTAGAGCCGCCGGGCCGGCTCCAGGCTGCGGAACGTGGCCTCATCGAACTTCCAGTCGGCCAGGGCCAGCGGCGGCGCGGGGTTGGGCGTGAGCAGCAGGCCGTTGATCGCCTGGAGCGCGATCATGGCGCTGAAGATCGTCGCGCGCGGGCCCTGGGGCACGAAGACCCCGCCCCAGGCGAGCTCGCTGCCCGGCTGGACGCTGCCGGCGGCGAGCGGCCGGCCGGCGGTGGTGTGCGGCCCGGCGTAGAGCTTGCGCGCGGCCTCGACCTGGGCGGCGGTCAGGCATTGCCCGGGCCGGGCCTCGCCCTGGCATAGTGTCGCGCCCGGATCGAAGCGGCAGCGGCGGGGATCGTCGATCTGCCCGTCGGCCAGCCCGTCGAGCGCGTCGCAGGCCTTGAGCGCAGCGGCGTGCAGCACCGGCAGGTCCGCCGTGGTGAGCAGGGCCTGGCCGTCCGGCCCGGTGTTCGAGAGCGCCATCCAGGCGTGGTAGAATGAGTTCTGCACGGTGAAGTTCAGGGCCGGCGCCCCGGCCGCGATCCCGTCGAAATCCTCGGGGTGGCGCTGCGCCGCGATCAGCGCCTCGCGCCCGCCGTCCGAGCAGCCGGAGAAATAGGAATAGCGCGGCGCCCGGCCGTAGAACGCGGCGATCAGCGCCTTGGCGGCGAGCGCGGTGACATGGACTCCGCGATGGGCGAAGTCCTCGCGCCGGGCCGGGTCCGTGCCCCAGGCCATGTCCTGCCCGGCATGGCCCATGTCGGTGCTGGCCAGGACGATCTCGCCTTCGGTCACGGGCAGGCAGCCCTTGCTCTTGGCCGCGTCGATGTAGAGCATCCCGCAGAGCCCGCCGCAGCCGGTCTGGAGGTAGCGCTGGGTCCAGCCTTGCATCGGCAAGCGGACCTCGAAGCGGACGGCCGGGGCGATCGTGCCGGAGACCTTGCAATAGGGCTTGGCGCCCTCGACCCGCTGGGCGGTCTGGGTGGTCCTCGCGCCGGTCGCGGCGGAGAGGTCGACCGCAGCGAGGCTCTCGCAGGCGCGGACCGGCGGCACGGCGGCGAGGTCCGCGGCGCGCGCCGCTGCCGGCGAGGCGAATGCGGTCAGGGCGGCGAGGAGCGGGGCGAGCAAGGCGGGCAGGAGGCGCATGGCCACCTGACTAGGCATTGCCGATGGACCCCGCAAGCGCCGCCGGGGCCCGCAAGCGGGCCTCGCGCGGGAACATTACCGTGCGGAACCGGAGCGGCTCAGAACACCGGATCGTAGTCGGGCGGCAGGTCGCCTTCCGGGGTCAGCGGGACGTGGATGCCACATTCGGTCTTGTCCCAGCCCTTCCAGCGGCCCGAGCGCGGGTCCTCGCCCTCGGCGACCTTGCTGGTGCAGGGCGAGCAGCCGATCGAGGGATAGCCCTCGGCCACCAGCGGATGCGGCGGCAGGTCGTGCTTCTCGAAGTAGTGGGCGAGGTCCTCGGCGCTCCAGTTGGCGAGCGGATTGATCTTGAGCCGTCCCTGGGCGTCGCTGCGGTCGATCTCGAAGCGCGGCAGGCCGGCCCGGGTCGCGGACTGGAAGCCCTTGCGCCCGGTGATCGAGGCATCATAGCCGGCCAGCGCCTTGGCCAGCGGCAGGACCTTGCGGATCTCGCAGCAGCCGTCGGGATCGTAGGACCAGCGCAGGCCGGTCTCGTCCCGCTTGGCCAGCTCGGCCGCGTCGGGATGCAGGTCGATCACGTTGAGGCCGAGCCGCCGGGCCAGCAGGTCGCGGTAGGCCAGCGTCTCGGGGAAGTGCTTGCCGGTCTCGAGGAACAGCACCGGGGTCTGCGGCGCGACCTCGGCGATCAGGTGCAGCAGCACCGCGCTCTCGGCGCCGAAGCTGGAGACCGCCGCGACGTCGCCGGCCAGCCCGTCGTTGAGCACCGTGCGCAGCATCTCCTTGGTCGTCGCCCCGCGCAGCATCTGGTTCAGGCGCAGCGCGTCGGCCTCGGTGAACCGGGCGCCCGTATCTATCACATCCTTGACCCGGTCCACGCTGGCCCGGCCGGCTTCAGGCATTGTCAGCAGTTCCACGATTCAGCTCCGGGTGGCGCAACGCCCAGATCGGCACGGCGTCGTCGGCGGCGTGCTGATAGACGTTGGGGTAATGGTTCAGCGCGATCTCGACGTCCGCCAGGTTCAGCGGGGCGTCGGGGGCGAAGCTGTCGAAGCCGCAGCGGCGCATGAACCACAGGAGGTCGACCAGCACGTCGCCGGTCGCCTTGATCTCGCCGGTGAAGCCGGCCTCGCGCAGGATGCGGGCCGAGGAGAAGCCGCGGCCGTCGCGGAACCGGGGGAAGTCGATCTCGACCAGGCGCACCCGGTCCAGCGCCGGCAGCAGCAGGCGCACGTCGTCGCCCGCCTCGATGCGGACCGCCGTGGCGTTCGACTGGTCGAAGAACGCGTCGAGCGAGACCGCCGGCTCGTCCGGCACGGCGTCGTCGCGAAAACGCAGCAGGGTGGTTTCGCCGGTATCAGCCATAGATGGATTCCTTGAAGGGGTCGAAGCCGACGCGGCGGTAGGTGTCGATGAAGCGCTCGCCGGGCTCGCGCAGCTCGCGGTAGCGATCGACCGCGCGCTCGACCGCGTCGACGATCCCCGCCTCGTCGAAGCCGGGGCCGGTGATCTTGGCCTGGCTCACGTCCTCGGAGCCCGAGCCGCCGAGCAGGAGTTGGTAGTTCTCCGTGCCCTTGCGATCGACGCCGAGGATGCCGATGTGGCCCGCGTGGTGGTGGCCGCAGGCGTTGATGCAGCCCGAGATCTTGATCTTCAGCTCGCCCAGGTCGCGCTGGCGGTCGAGGTCGGCGAAGCGCTCGGCGATCCGCTGCGCCACGGGGATCGAGCGCGCATTGGCCAGGGTGCAGTAGTCGAGCCCAGGGCAGGCGATGATGTCGGTAACGAGGTCGAGGTTGACCCCGGCCAGGCCCGCCGCGTCGAGCGCCTGCCACACCGCGTAGAGGTCGGCCTTACGGACGTGCGGTAGAACCAGGTTCTGGGCGTGGGTCGCGCGGACCTCGTCGAAGGAGTACTTCTCGGCGAGGTCGGCGACCAGCTCCATCTGCTCGGCCGACATGTCGCCGGGGATGCCGCCGGTCGGCTTCAGGCTGATGTTGACGATCGCATAGCCGGGCGCCTTGTGGGCGACGAGCTGGCGGTCGGCCCACAGCGCGAAGTCGGGGTCGGAGCGGTCGATCTCGTCGGACAGGCCGGTCTCGAACGGCGGCGGCGCGAAATAGGCGGCGACGCGGTCGTACTCGGCCTGGGGCACGTCCTGGCCGAGGGCGAGGAAGTTCTGGAACTCCTCCTCGACCTGGCGGCGGAACTCCTCCTCGCCCAGGTCGTGGACCAGGATCTTCATCCGCTGCTTGTGGATGTTGTCGCGCCGCGCGTTGCGGTTCCACACGCGCAGTACGGCCTGGAGGTAGGAGAGAATCTGCGTCGGCGGCAGGAACTCGCGGATCTTGTAGGCGATGAACGGCGTGCGGCCCATGCCGCCGCCGGCATAGCATTCGAAGCCGATCTCGCCCGCCCCGTTTTCAGGGTTTTCATTCTTGACGATGCGGATGCCGAAGTCGTGCCAGCGCATCGCCACGCGGTCCTCGTCGGAGGCGATCACCGCGATCTTGAACTTGCGCGGCAGGTAGCTGAACTCGGGCATGAACGAGGTGATCTGGCGGATGACCTCGGCC
This sequence comes from uncultured Novosphingobium sp., assembly GCA_938005655.1. GTDB lineage: Bacteria > Pseudomonadota > Alphaproteobacteria > Sphingomonadales > Sphingomonadaceae > Novosphingobium. Next base: position 7,821 of record CALLNA010000150.1, on the reverse strand, counting down.
CAGGGGCGCGGATCGATGATCTCGTCCGCGGCGGCGCCGGCGTACTGGTCGGCGCTGACGTTGCGGATCGATTCGCCGCTGGTCTGGATCGCGTGCATCTGGACCGTGGCCAGGTCGGCCAGGATATCCGGCGCCTCCTCCAGCTTGATCCAGTTGTACTGCATGTTCTGGCGCGTGGTGACGTGGCCGTAGCCGCGGTCGTACTTGCGCGCGATATGGGCCAGCATCCGGAACTGCCGCGAGCTCACCGTCCCATAGGGGATCGCCACGCGCAGCATGTAGGCGTGGAGCTGGAGATAGAGCCCGTTCTTGAGCCGCAGCGGCTTGAACTGGTCGTCGGTCAGGTGGCCCTCGATCCGGCGGCGGGTCTGCTCGCGGAACTCGGCGACGCGGGCGTCGACCATGGCCTGGTCGTATTTGTCGTACTGGTACATGTCAGATCACCCAGCTTCCCGCGTCCGGATCGGCGGGCTTGAGGGAAAGGTCGGGGCGCACGGTCGGGCCATAGGCGCGGATGCGGTCCTTGATGTGGGCGGGGCGGGCCTTGCCGTGGTCATCGGGCACGCCGTCGATCGCATAGCCGCCGTTGACGCGGCAGGCCGCGGTCTCGGTGGCCAGGATCATGTCGGCATGCTCGCCCGCGTCGGTCGCGTCCTCGACATGCAGCGACCAGCCGCTGCCGTCCCACCAGACGACCGCGCCGGTCTTGAGATCGTTCCCCGTCAGTATCTTCACTCAGCTACCTCCAGCGCCAGCCGGCGCAATTCCTGTTCTCGTTGCTCGCCCGCCACCTCGCCGATGACGATCAGCGCCGGGCTCTTGACTCGTTCGCGCGCGACCAGCGCCGGCAGGCCGGCGAGCGGGCTGCGCAGCACGCGCATCCGGGGGCGCGTGGCGTTCTCGATCACCGCGACCGGCACGTCGGGCGCGAGGCCGTCGGCCATCAGCTTCTCCGAGATCGCCTCGGACGTGGCGACGCCCATGTAGATCACCAGGGTCCGGCCCTTGCCGGCGAGGCCCGCCCAGTCCTGCTCGGTCAGGCCCTTGCACTGACCCGCGACGAAGGAGACGATCGAGGCCGAGGCGCGGTGGGTCAGCGGGATCTGCGCGGCGGCGGCGGCGCCGACCGCGGCGCTGATGCCCGGCACGACCGCGACCGGCACCCCGGCAGCGCGGCAGGCCTCCGCCTCCTCGCCGCCGCGGCCGAAGATGAAGGGGTCGCCGCCCTTCAGGCGCACCACGTCGTCCCCGGCCAGCGCCGTGCGGACGAGCAGCGCGTTGATCTCCTCCTGCGGCATGGTGTGGCGGGCGCGGCTCTTGGCGACCGAGATCAGCAGCGCGGCCGGATGGGCCAGGGCGAGGATCGCCGGATCGACCAGCCCGTCATGGACCACGACCTTGGCCTGCGCGATCAGCCGCGCCGCGCGCACGGTCAGCAGGTCGGGATCGCCGGGACCGGCGCCGACCAGGTGGACCGTCCCCGGTTTCCCGGGGCGTGGGCGAGGCGAATTTTCCATGCCCGCCACATGGCGTCGCGCGCCGCAAGACGCCAGCGAGATTGCGTTTTCGGGGAGGTAGGAGAGCTTTAGGTGTGGCAGTTCCACCTACCCACAAGCCCGGGGTGACGAAGCGGGGAGAGGGCGTCGGCTATCCCCGCTCCAGCCCCTCGATCATCTCGCGCAGCTTCTCCAGATCGCGCAGCCCGACCTCGCGCCAGTTGGCGTTGGGCAGGGTCACGCCGTGCTCCTGGAACAGCTTCCAGCAGCGCTTGAGCACGTCCGAGCGGACGTTGCCGAGGCCCTCCTCGGGGTCGTTGATCCAGATGCGGATCTCGAAGGCGACGCCGAGCTCGGTGAACTGGGTGATCCAGGCGGTCGGCGCCGGGCTCGCCAGCACGCGCCGGGCCTCGCGCGAGGCCTGGAGCATCAGGCTTTCGGCAAGGTCCAGGTCGGTGCCGGGCGAGACGATCACCGGCACCCGGATGCGCACCTCGCGGCTGGAATAGGACCAGTTCTCGACCTGATTGATCATCAGGTTCTCGTTGGGGATCAGGTATTCCTTCTTGTCCCGCGTCGTCACCGAGACCGCGCGGATGCCGATCTTCTTGACCTGGCCGACCGTGTTGGAGACCCCGTCGTTGACCGCGATCACGTCGCCCGGCTTGATCGAGCGGTCCATGAGAAGGATGATCCCGGCGATCAGGTTGCCGAAGGTCTTCTGCAGGCCGAAGCCGACCGCGAGGCCGAGCGCGCCCGAGAACACCGCCAGCGCGGTGAGGTCGATTCCGAGCAGGTCGATGCCGACGAGGAAGGCGACGATCCAGATCGTGATCGAGACCAGCTTCTCGCCCAGCAGCCGCTGCCCCGGATCGAGCCGGGTGATCCGGTTGAAGAACCGCCGCGCGACCTTCGAGCCGACCCGCGCCAGCACGATCATCGCGGCGATGACCACCAGCGTGGTCAGCCCGGTATAGACCGAGACGCGGTACTTGCCGACGTCGAAGCCGATCATGCTCAGCGTCGCGCCGATCCGCTCGAGGTGGTCGGAGAGGGTCATCCGGCCCGCATCGCGGCGAAGCCGCGGTCGAGGTCGGCGACGAGGTCGCCCGCGTCCTCGAGCCCGATCGCCAGGCGCAGGGCGAAGCTGTCCGCCGGGTCCATGTCGGCCGGCGGCCAGGGCGTGACGGCGCGGAACCGCGGCGGGTCGATCGGGATCGCCAGGCTCTCGAACCCGCCGAAGGAATAGCCGATGCCGAACAGGGTCAGCGCGTCGACGAACCGCGCGCGGGCCGCGGCGTCGCCGCCCTTGAGGATGACCAAGAACAGCCCGCAGCCGCCGGTGAAATCGCGCGCCCACAGTTCATGCCCGGGCGCGCCGGGCAGGCAGGGGTAGAGCACGCGGGCGACTTCCGGGCGGGCCTCCAGCCAGCGGGCGATCTCCAGCGCGCTGGCGGTCTGCTGGTCGAGGCGGACCTTCAGCGTCCTGAGGCCGCGCAGCATCAGCGCCGCGTCGTCGGGCGAGACGACCTGGCCGAGGTCCTGCGCGCGGCGGCGCAGGCGGCCGTACCATTCCTCGCCGGCGGCGGCGCTGCCCATCAGTACGTCGGAATGGCCGCCGACATGCTTGGTCAGCGACATGACCGTGATGTCGACGCCGTGCTTCAGGGGCTGGAAGCCGAGCGGTCCGGCCCAGGTGTTGTCGATGATCGAGACCAGCCCGCGCGCCCTGGCCAGGGCGACCAGGGCGGGCACGTCCTGCATCTCCAGGGTCAGGCTGCCGGGGGCTTCGAGGAACAGCGCGCGGGTCCGCTCGCAGATCGCGGCCTCGCAGGCGGCGAGGTCGGTGGGGGGGAAGAACCGCGTCTCGATCCCCCATTCCTTCAGCATCCCGCGCCCCAGCGCCCGGCTGGGATCGTAGGCGCTGTCGCTCATCACCAGGACGTCGCCGGGCTTGAGCACGGTCAGCAGCGTCGCGGCGATCGCGGCGACGCCTGAGGGGTAGAGCATGGTCCCGAAGGCGCCGGGCTCCAGCTCGGTCAGCGCGTCGGCCAGGGCCCACTGCGTCGTCGCGCCGCGGCGGCCGTAGAAGAACCGGCCGTCGGCGTTGTGCCGAGGTCCTTCGGCCAGCGCGGCCGTGTTCTCGTAAAGGTGCGTCGACCCGCGCCAGACCGGCGGACTGACCACGGGCCAGGCCCCGCGCCGTCCGGTGGTTACGAGGCGGGTGGCGGTGGATTGCGGATCGTCGGAAGTGCCCATTGGCGAGGGCTTAGCCCGTTTTTGGACTCACGCGAAGAGAAGAGGCTAATCCGAGTAGGGCAGGTGCTTGAAAATGAAATCCGCTCGCTCGCGGACCGGCGCATTTGGCAATATCTCGATCTGATAGCCGATGACCGGCAAGAGCGTCGTAAGCCTATCATATTCGGCAACCGCGCTGTCAAAGCCATGTCGCCGCTCTGGATCGGTATCGTAGATTTCCGGCCACGGCAGGGTAAGGAATACCCGCTCGTGATAGCGGTTGGCGGCGATCAGTTCCTTCCGGATCGGCTCGCTGGTTGCATGTTGCAGCGCGCAAACGGCATCGACAAGCCCTCTATCGAAGAACGTCCAATCAGATTGGGACGAAGCTGACAAATAGTCCTCTATCGCCACCTCGATCGCGCGGCGTGCGAACGCCTCCATGTCGATCCAGGGCAAGGCATTGCCGTTACTTTCAAGCTCCTGCTTGACGATCCGGCGTCCGGGCTCCTCAACGACTGAAAAGCCGCGCGAGGCGAGTTCAACGAGAAGCGTCGATTTTCCGCTTCCCGAACACCCCGAAATCAAAACGCGCCTGTCCATTCAAACTCGCATTTTTTGGCTGCGTCGAAATGTCATCGTTTGAGCAGGTGCCGAGGTGACGCCGGAGATGGATTCCCACCCTCGTGCGGGAAGGTCAGGCCTCTTCACCCACCGCCTTGGGCGTATCCGCGTCCGCACCCCATTCCGCCCACGACCCGTCATAGAGCGCGACGTCGTGCTTGCCGATCAGCTCCAGCCCGAAGGCGAGCACGCAGGCGGTCATCCCGCTGCCGCAGGAGGTGACGACCGGCTGGGCGAGGTCGACGCCCGCCGCCTCGAACGCCGCGCGGATCGCCGCCTTGTCCTTGAAGGTGCCGTCGGGATTGAACAGCGCGCCGTAGGGCACGTTGCGCGCGCCCGGGATATGGCCCGATGCCATGCCCGGCCGCGGCTCGGCCTCGGCGCCGGTGAAGCGCGGCGCGCCGCGCGCGTCGACGACCTGCTCGTCCCCGCTGCCGAGGTTGCGGAGCACCTGGGCCTTGGAGCGCACGGCCTTGTCGTCCTGCCAGGCGGTGAAGTGGCGGTGCCGCAGCACTTCCTTGCCGCTGGCGAGCGGGCGGCCTTCGGCCTTCCACTTGGCGATCCCGCCGTCGAGGATCGCGACGGCGTGGGCGCCGAACATCTTGAGCATGTACCAGGCGCGCGCCGCGCTGTGGATCGCGCTGTCGTCGTAGAGCACGATGCGGCTGCCGTCGCCGAGCCCGAGGCTCTGCATCCGGCTGGCGAACTTGGCGGCGGAGGGCAGGGTGTTCTCGACCGGGGCGGCCGCGTCGACCAGCTCGCCGAGGTCCATGAACACCGCGCCGGGGATATGGGCGGCCTCGTATTCCGCGGCCGCGTCGCGCCCGGTGTCGGCCATGTGGCGGCTGGCATCGACGATGCGCAGGTCGCTCGCCCCCATTTCCTCGGCGAGCCACTCCGTCGTGACCAGGCTGTCCATGATGCGCGCTCCTCCTTCGCTGCAACGCAGCAACGGATAGCCAGCGCCGCGGGGTCCGTCTAGGCCGGAAGGGTCAGCTCGCGCTGGGTGATGCCGGAATACAGCCGCGGGCCTAGATCCAGCCTGAACGGCTTGAGCGCCGCGCCGGGCGTCTGCGGCTCCTCGCCGATCACGAAGGCGTGGTTGGCCGAGACCGGCGGACGGCCCTCGCGGAAGACCAGCACCCGGAACCGGGCGAGCGGGACGAACAGCGTCGCCGCGCCGTGGCGGATCGGGGTGATCGCGGCGAGCGGCAGGCGCAGCTCCCCGCTCATCGCCGCGCTCTCGCCGGGTTCGAGCCGGGGCACGCGGTGCTGCGGCTCGCCCTCGGCGGTGGTCTCCAGCAGGACCTTGGGCGGGATCGAGGCATGGGCGCCGATCATGTCGCCCGAGACCGCGATCGGCCCGATCGGCTCCTCGCCGCTGTTGGTCACGGTCAGCTCGTAGGTCAGCGCCGTGTTCATCAGCGTCGCGCTGAGCCGCCGGGCCGCGAGCGTCACCGTGATCTGCCCGGCGGCCTTGCGCGGCGCGGGCTCGGGGGCCGGTGCCGGCGGGGAAGGCGGCGGCACGTCGGCCAGCGACAGCGCGGGTTCGGGGATCGCGGGCGCGGAGGCCGGTTCCCGCGGCAGGGCGGCGGGGGGAGAGGGCTCGGGTCCGGCCGGAGCGATGGGGACTTCGGCGTAGGCTTCGGGCTCGGCCTCCTCGGCCTCGCCAGCCTTGCGGCGGCGCGACAGGACGAAGGCGGCCCCGCCCAGCACGACCGCCGCGCCCCCGGCGAGCCACGGCCAGAGCGGCGCGCCCGAGGCGGGCGGCGGCGCGAGCGCCGGGGCGCTGGCGGTCGCGGTCGGCAAGGCGGTCTCGGTCGGCAGCGGGACCACGGCAGAAGGCACGGCCGGCGCCGGGCTCGGCGTCGCGCTGGCAGCCGGAAACGCCGTCTCCGCCGGGCGCGGCGTGGCGTGGGGCGAGGGCGAGGCGCCCGGCCGCGGCGCGGGAGTCGCGCTGGCGCGCGGGCTCGGCGTGGGCTTGGGGCTCGCGCTGGAGGTGGCGGAAGGCGCGGGAGAGGGCGAGGCGGCCGGCGCGGGCGTGGCGACCGTCGGCGGCGGCGGCGCGACGACCGGCGGGGGCGGCGTCGGCGTGCCCGGCGGCAGGCTGAAGCTGTTCACGTCGCCCGCGTTCTGCGCCAGCGCCGGCACCGCGAGAACCAGCGCGAGCGCGCTGCCCGGAAGAAAAACCAGCCTTTTCGTCACGTTGCCCCGTGGACCCATTCGCTCATGCCTTTGCCTTGCCGCTCGGCGGCGGCGGCTGAATAGCGAGTGAATGGCCCGCGCGCCACCCGCCGGCTTGTGCCTTTCGCACGATATCGTCATGGGAGGGGCATGACCTCCACTCCGCTCCATCTCGGCCGCCATAGCGCCCTGCCCGCCTCGCCCGAGGAGGCGGTGCTCGACTACGTGCCCAACCCGCGCGCCGGAACGCTCTACCTGGTCCGCTTCGCCGCGCCGGAGTTCACCTCGCTGTGCCCCGTGACCGGCCAGCCCGACTTCGCCCACCTGGTGATCGACTATGCGCCGGGCGAGACCATCGTCGAATCGAAATCGCTCAAGCTGTTCCTCGGTTCCTTCCGCAACCATTGCGGCTTCCACGAGGACGTCACGGTCGGGATCGGCCAGCGTCTCTGCGCCGAGATGCAGCCCCGCTGGCTGCGGATCGGCGGCTACTGGTATCCGCGCGGCGGCATCCCGATCGACGTGTTCTGGCAGAGCGCCCCCGTGCCCGAGGGACTGTGGGTCCCCGACCAGGGCGTGAGCAGCTATCGCGGGCGGGGCTAGGGGCAAGCCCTAGTCGTTCGCCGCCGTCGCGGCATGGGCCGCCGCGACGATGCTCGCCGCGTCGCAGGGCCAGTGCAGGTAGTCGGCGGCCCCGGCGGCCAGCGCCTTGACGATCTGGTGCGGCGAGGGGTCTTCGGCGAAGGCGATCACCTTGGCGCCGACGCGGAACTGCTTGAGCCGCTCGACCACCCGCGGGATCGCGCCGCCCTCGTCGGCGGTGAGGATCACCGAACGCGCCGCCGGCTCGTGGACGAGATCGGCCAGGCTCTCGGCCACGGTCACGCCGCGGCCGTGGCGGCCCAAGGCCTCCGAGATCGCGGCTGCGCGCGGACGGTCCTGGTCGACCAGAATGAATTTGAGTCGTTTCACGATAGTGTCTTTTGCGGGCAATAGGCCAAGCTGAGGGGGTGTCCCTGCGCGCCCGTTCGACGAACTCAAGGGGGATTGCGACGCCGAAGGGCTCTTGGGGGGCAGGCGCAGCAGGGACTGCGGCTCCCAACCACTGTTCGCGCTACCGCGCATTACGGATCGCGACAAAATCCGTCGACTTCACACCATCCACGACGGTGGGGGCCGATCCGGCCGCTCGCGCCGGCCGGTCCGCCAGGCCTGCGGCGAGCGGCCGAACTCGGCCGCGAACCAGCGGGGGGAGGCGCTGGGCGAGGCATAGCCGAGC
>CALLNA010000149.1 GCA_938005655.1 uncultured Novosphingobium sp. | reverse complement strand
AGATCCAGGACGTGATCAAGCGCCGTCAGGTGCTGCTCGTCCAGGTCGTCAAGGAGGAGCGCGGCAACAAGGGCGCCGCCCTCACCACCTACCTCAGCCTCGCCGGCCGCTATTGCGTGCTGATGCCGAACTCCAGCCACGGCGGCGGCATCTCCCGCAAGATCAGCTCGGCCAGCGACCGCAAGCGCCTCAAGTCGATCATCGGCGAGCTCGGCCTGCCGAAGTCGATGGGCTGCATCGTCCGCACCGCCGGGCTCAGCCGTACCAAGACCGAGATCAAGCGCGATTTCGACTATCTCGCCCGCCTGTGGGACGAGATCCGCGAGACCACGCTGAAGTCGAGCGCGCCCGCGCTGATCCATTCGGACAGCGACCTCATCAAGCGCGCGATCCGCGACATCTACAACAAGGACATCGAGGACGTCGTCGTCGAGGGCGAGGCGGGCTACCGCGCCGCCAAGGACTTCATGAAGCTGCTCATGCCCAGTCACTCGCGCCGGGTGAAGCAGTACGCCGATCCCGTACCGCTGTTCCAGCGCTACGGCGCCGAGGACCAACTCACCGCGATGTACGATCCGGTCGTGCAGTTGAAGTCGGGCGGCTACATCGTCATCAACCCGACCGAGGCGCTGGTCTCGATCGACATCAACTCGGGCCGCTCGACCAAGGAGCACGGCATCGAGGCGACGGCGCTCAACACCAACCTCGAGGCCGCGCGCGAGATCGCCCGCCAGCTCCGCCTGCGCGACATGGCCGGGCTCGTCGTCATCGACTTCATCGACATGGAGTACGGCTCCAACGTCCGTAAGGTCGAGAAGGCGATGAAGGACGCGCTCAAGAACGACCGCGCCCGCATCCAAGTCGGCCGCATCTCCAGCTTCGGCCTGATGGAGATGAGCCGCCAGCGCCTGCGTACCGGCGTGCTGGAAGCGACGACCCGCTCGTGCCCGCATTGCGACGGCTCCGGCCTGGTCCGCACCGCCGGTTCGGCTGGCCTCTCGGCCCTGCGCATGGTCGAGGACGAGGCCGCCAAGGGCAAGGGCAGCATCATCTCGCTCTACGCCAGCCAGGAAGCGACGATCTACGTCCTCAACGCCAAGCGCGCCGACCTCGCCGAGATCGAGGCCCGCTACGGCGTCCGCGTCGAGGTGATCCCCGAGGGCGAGAACGAGGGCGCCAAGATGCGCGTCGCCTCGTCGGGTCCGCGGCCCGAATTCGTGCCCCGGTTCGAAACGATCGCGGTCGAGGAGGACGAGGAGGACCTGCCGCTCGAAGAGGACTTCGACGAGGAGGAAGCGGAAGAGCGCGACGATCGCCGCGAGGAAGGCGAAGGCCGTCGCGGCCGCCGCAAGCGTCGCCGGGGTCGCGGCCGTGATAGCCGCGACGAGCAGTCGGGCGAGACCGCTGAGGCCGAAGAAGCCGAGGACGGCGAGGAAGCTGGCGAAGGCGCCGCCGACGAGATCGGCGAGGATGGCGAGGCGCCGCGCAAGCGCCGCCGGCGCGGTCGCCGCCGGCGCGGCGGTCGCGGACGCGGTGAGGAGGGCGCCGAGACGCCTGCCACCGACAGTGAGGCCGAGACCGCCGAGCCGGCCGAGGAAGCGCCTGCCGAAGTCGCGGCGGAAGCCGAGCCGGCTCCGGCCAAGCGTACCCGCCGCCGCAAGAAGACCGAGGCGGAGGCGGAAGCGGAAGCCCCCGTGGTCGAGGCGCCCGCGGAAGCGCCCGCCGAGGAACCGGCGGCGGAGAAGCCCAAGCGCACCCGCCGCAAGAAGGCCGACGCCGAAGCCCCCGCGGCCGAAGCGCCTGCCGAGGCTCCCGCCGAGGAGCCCGCGGCGGAGAAGCCCAAGCGTACTCGCCGCAAGAAGGCCGATGCCGAGGCCCCCGCGGCCGAACCGGCCCCGGCCGAGGAAGCCGCTGCCGGCGAAGCTCCGACGGCCGAACCCGCAGCCGAGCCCGCCGAGGCGGAAGCCAGCGATGGCGAGCCGCGCCGCGGCTGGTGGCAGCGGACCTTCGGCAACTAAGGAAACAGTCCCCGGCCCTCGCCTCGCGCGGGGGCCGGCGTTCCTATCCGGCCTTGACGGCCGAACCCCATTCCATCCAGCCCGCCAGCCTGAAGCCGGTTTCGGAATAGCGCTGGCCCACCGGCTTCGCGGCGAAGCCCGCGCGCTCGATCGCAGCCGTAACCGGCCGCGAGAGATGGCAATTGCCGAACAGCCGGCGCCAGATCGGATCGACCCGTTCCTGCCAGCGCGCCACGCCCGCATCAGGCGCACGGCCGTGCTCGGCGTAGAGGAAGGTCCCGCCGGGCTTCAGCACGCGCCGCAGCTCGGCCAACGAGCGCGCCTGGTCCGTCACCGAGCAGAGCGTGAAGGTACAGACCACCGTGTCGAAGCTGTCGTCGGCGAAGGGGATCGCCTCGCCGTAGCCCTGGCGGATATCCGCCGCCCAGCCCTTCTTCACCGCCTCCTCGCGCGCGAAGTCGAGCAGCTTGCCGTTGGGGTCAAGCCCGGAGAAGCTGCTCACCTGGCCGGCATCGTAGAGGGCCTGGTTGATCCCGCCGCCGCAGCCAAGCTCGAACACCTCGCCCCTGGCGAGCGGCACGACATCGCGGCGCAGCTCCATGATGCTCTCCATCGCGCAGCCGCAGCGCACGACGCGGGGCACGATCGTCTCGTCCCACCAGTTCGCCAAGCCCATGCCGTTCTCCTCTCCTCGCGCGACGTTGACGGAGGCGTCCGGCAAACACAAGGTGGGACCATGCTGCGAAAAGATCCGCCCGCCCGCCTGCCGCAAGTCCGCGAGGAGGACTTCACCGACGAGACCCGGGCCTTTTTCGGCCAATGGACCGGCGGCGTCTTCAAGGATGCCGACACCAACCCGGTCCTGCGCACCTTCGCGCATCATCCGGCGCTGGCCAACGCCTTCTCCCAGCTCAACGTCCACGTGCTGAGCGCGAGCACCCTGCCGGTGAAGGAGCGGCAGATCGCGATCATGCGGACGGCCTGGATCACCAAGGCGACCTACATGTGGTTGAGCCACCTCAACACCTCGCGGCTCTACGGCCTGTCCGACGAGATGTACGGCCCGCTCCAGCGCGGCGCCGACGATCCCTATTTCACCGAGTTCGAGCGAACGGTGATCCGCGCCACCGAGGACCTGGTGCGCGACCACGAGGTCAGCGACGCCAATTGGCAGGCGCTGCGGGCCGAGTGGAACGAGCGGCAGATGCTCGACTTCCTCTTCACCGTCGGCTGCTATGTGATGATCGCCGGGGTCATGCGCTCGACCGGCGCCGAGCGGCAGGACGACCTCCTCGCCCTGGCCGAGAAGTACGGAGCGCCCTGACCCTCGCGCCGCGCCGGCCGATCAAGCCGGCTGCAAGCGGCGCACTTTCCCGACATTCACCGGCACCGCCGAGAAGCGCGGCATGAAGTTGATCGGCTGGACGTGCTCGCTCAGCGAGGCGAGCTGGCCGACATTGGCCCCGCCGTCCGCCACCGGATCGCCGCTGCCGACCAGCGGGCCGAACATGTGCGTCATCGAGACGACGCCGCGGCGCAGGCGGTCCTCGGCCTTGGCCAGCGTGCGGAGCCGGCCGTGCGCCGAGGCGACCTCCACCACGTCGCCTTCAGCGATGCCCGCGTCGGCCATGTCCTCGGGATTCATGTGGGCATAGTTCACCGGCAGGCGGCGGCGCAGCTCCTTCGATTCCTGATAGGCGCTGTTGAGCGCGTGGAGCACCCGGCGGCAGGTAAGGCGATAGGCGAATCCCTGCTCGGGCTCCTGCGCGGCGACCATGGCCAGCTCGGCCGCGACGTCCGGCGGGCAGAGGTGCAGCCGCCCCGGCGCGTCGGGCGGGCCGGGCCGGACGAAGCGCGGCTCGGCAGGGGGGCGCACGCCCGAGGGGCTGGCCTTGATCGCGTCGAACGGCACCGTGCAGTCCTTGGCGAGGTAGCGGCACAGCGCCTCGGGGTCGGGCTTCTCGGTCGGGCTTAGCTCCAGCCCTTCGGGAATGTCCTGGAAGCGCAGGCCGTAGTTCCAGTACTTGAAGGTCAGCGGCACGCCCATCCGCGCCGAGACGGCCCAGAAGAACTCCCAGTCGTGGATCGTGCCCGCGGGCTTCTCCACCACCGGCGCGGTATATTGGACGAAGGGCTCCGGATAGGAACTGTCCCCCGGCACGGTGATCTCGTGCCGCTCGAAGGGCTGGCTGGTGGCGATGACGTAGTCCGCCATGTCCGCCGTCGCGTTCATCCGGCAATCGAGCGAGACCAGCAGGTCGAGCCCAGCGAAGCCCGCCCGGGCGACTTCCGGATTGCCCACGGCCTTCAGCGGATCGCCGCCGAAGCAGATCAGCGCGCGAATGCGGTCGGGCGAATCCGCGGCGATCTCGCGCGGAAGCAGCGCGGTCGGAAACTCGCCGACCAGCCGGCCGGAGACCTCGATGCCGGCGAAAGCCTGGTCGAGGCGCCTGCTCGAAGCTCCGCGTGGGCGAGACGGCCATCTCGTAGGCTTCCTTGACCTTCAGCGAGCCCGGATTGCGGATGCGGTCGCCGGCCCGCCGGTATCCGCCGGAGAGCACGTTGACGACCTCGATCACGTGATCGGCGGTGTTCGAATGGGTCGCCATTGACGGACCGGTGCCGCTGCCGACGATCGGCCGCTTCGCCTCGCCCAGCCATTTCGCGGCCAGCTCGATCTGCTCCACGGGGATGTCGGCGCGCGCCGCGGCCAGCTCCGGCGTGAACGGCGCGAGCGCGGCGCGCAGCTCGTCGAGCTGGATGCAGAACCGCGCGACGAACTCGCGGTCGTACCAGCCCTCGCGCAGCATGACGTGGGCGATGGCCCCGAAAATCTCGGCGTCGTGGCCGGGCAGGGGCTGGATCAGCAGGTCAGCGAAACGCGCGGTCTCGGTCCGGCGGGGATCGACGATGACGATCTTGCAGTCGCGCTCCTTGGCCGCCTGGAAGGCCCGCGCCGGAGCGCCGGTCTCGACCACGGCGAAGGGCGCGCCCTGGTGCGTCACGACCGGATTACCGCCCGCCAGTACCGCGCAATCGGCATCGCGGAAATTGTGCCGGCCGCTCGCCATCACGCCCATCCGCGCCATCGTGACCCATTTGGCCGACTGGTCGATGGTCATCGACGAGAAGAAGTTCGGCGTGCCGAGCGCCGCCACCCAGGCGCGCTCCATCAGGCCGCCCAACACGCAGCGATAGGCCCCGGTGCCGTGATAGACGGCGATGGCGCGCGGGCCGTGCGCCTCGTAGATCGCCTTCAGCTTCGCGCCAATCTCGTCGAGCGCGGCATCGTTGTCGACCGGCGC
>CALLNA010000148.1 GCA_938005655.1 uncultured Novosphingobium sp. | reverse complement strand
CATAGTCGGGCTCGCGGGGCTGGCGGGCGCCGAACCGCGCGATCCGGCACAGGCGGCGGACCGGGGCGGGGGTGTTCGGCCCCTCCTCGACGATCCTGAGCGCGCCGTGCCGCGCGAGGACCCGGCCCCAGCGCAGCAGGCGGACGATGTGGGTGACGGGGCGGGTCATGCGTTTGTCCAGCCTGACGGCTGGATGCGGCACCGGCCCGCTCCTCCGGCCCGGCCACCCATAGTGTATCCTGACGGGTGGCCGGGCCGGGGGAGCGGGCCGGTGCCGTGCGAGGAACCGGCTTGCCGGCTCCGGTCAACGCATTCCAGCATCAGACCTTCCATCCCGAATGGATCGCGACGAGGCCGCCCATGATCGGCTCGACCTTGGTCCGCACGAAGCCCGCCGCGCGGATCATCGCCTCGAACTCGGGCATGGGCGGGAAGCGGCGGATCGATTCGATCAGGTAGCGATAGGAATCGGCGTCCCCGGCGATCGCCTGGCCCACCCTGGGCACGATCCTGTGCGAGTAGAAGTCGTAGACGTCCTTGAAGCCCGGCCACTGGGTGGTCGAGAACTCCAGGCAGAAGAACCGCCCGCCGAACTTGAGCACGCGGTGCGCCTCGGCCAGGGCCGCGTCGATCCGGGTCACGTTGCGGATGCCGAAGGCGATCGTATAGGCGTCGAAGAAGCGGTCGGGGAAGGACAGCTCCTCGGCGTTCTGGCGCGACCAGACCAAGCCGTCGATTCCCCGCTCCATCGCCCGCTCGATCCCGACGTCGAGCATGTCCTGGTTGATGTCGGAGACCGTGACGCTGGCCCCGCTCGCGGCGAGGCGGAAGGCGATGTCGCCCGTGCCGCCGGCCATGTCGAGGATCTGCTCGCCCTCGCGCGGCTTCACCCGGCGGACGAAGCGGTCCTTCCACAGGCGATGCATGCCGCCCGACATGGCGTCGTTCATCACGTCGTACTTCTTGGCCACGCTGGAGAACACCGCGCCGACGCGCTCCGTCTTCTCCTCGGGGGAGACCTCTTCGTAACCGAAGGAAACCTGTTCGCTCATGGTTCCGCGCCTTAGGGGAGTTTCCGCGCGGGGCAAAGATCGTTAGCAGGAGTCCTCAGTCCGGCCTGGCGGCTGGGCTCGGCACCGGCCCGCTCCCCTGGCCCGGCGCCGCGCGAAGGGGCCGGCTCGCCGGTCCCGGTCAACGCATTGGAACACCATGCCCGAGCTTCCTGAAGTCGAAACCACGGTCCGCGGCCTGACGCGCTATCTCGACGGGGAGCGGCTGGCCGTGGTCTCGGCGCGGCGCGAGGGGCTGCGCCGTCCCTTCCCGCTGGAGCTGGCCCAGGCGCTGACCGGGGCCAGGATCACCGGCCTCGGCCGCCGCGCCAAGTACGGCCTCGTCCATACCGACCGCGGGACGACGATGATCTTCCACTTGGGGATGAGCGGGCGCTGGCGGATCGATCCGGCGGGCCTCGACAAGCACGACCACCTGGTGCTGGAGACCGGCGGCGGCCACGTCCTGGCGCTGTGCGATCCGCGCCGCTTCGGCTCGGTCGACCTCGTCGACACGCCCCGGCTGGAGGAATGGCCGCCCTTCGCCGCGCTCGGTCCCGAGCCGCTGGGCGAAGCGCTGACCCCCGGGCACCTCGCCCGCGCCTTCGCCGGGCGGATCGCGGCGGTGAAGCTGCTGCTGCTCGACCAGCGGATCGTCGCGGGGCTCGGCAACATCTACGTCTGCGAGGCTTTGTTCCGCGCCCACATCGATCCGCGCAAGGAAGCCGGCAAGGTCTCGCTCCCCGCGCTCAAGCGGCTGGTCCCGGCGATCAAGGCGGTGCTGACAGAAGCGATCGAGGCGGGCGGCTCGACCTTGCGCGACTATGCCCAGCCCGACGGCCAGCTCGGCTACTTCTCCAAGCGCTTCGACGTCTATGACCGCGAAGGGGAACCTTGCCCCTGCGGCGGCACGGTCAAGCGCATCGTCCAGGGCGGGCGCAGCACCTGGTTCTGCCCGAAGTGCCAGAAGTAAGGGCGTCCTTGTCCAGCCTGACGGCTGGATACGGCACCGGCCCGCTCCCCCGGCCCGGCCACCCATAGTGTATCCTGCCGGGTGGCCGGACCGGGGGAGTGGGCCGGTGCCGCCAAACGGAAGTTGACGATTCGGCCCTGAGCGGTTAGGGGCCGCGCTTTCCCGCCGGGTCGACCTTGGTCTGCCCGGTATTTGCACGAAATTCAAAGACAGGGCTGCACCGGCAGCCGAACGAAGGATCGACATGGCCAACACGCCGCAAGCCCGCAAGCGCATCCGCCGCAACGAACGCCGCGCCGAGATCAACGGCAACCGCCTCGGCCGTATCCGCACCTTCGTCAAGAAGGTTGAGGCCGCCCTCGCCGGCGGCGACAAGACCGCGGCCGCCGAGGCGCTGAAGGCCGCCCAGCCCGAGCTGGCGCGCGGCGTCGCCCGCGGCGTGCTCCACAAGAACACCGCCTCGCGCAAGCTCTCGCGCCTCACCAAGCGCGTCGCCGCGCTCTGAGTCGCCACCCGATTCGCGCCGCCCGGGCGCGATCGGCGGGACGAAAACGGAACATGGCCGGAGGGGCTCCCTCCGGCCATTTTTCTATGTCCGCAAGAGCATGAGAACGCCTGTCCCGGAAAGGCTTGGAATTGCGCGATTCGCCGAACTGTCATGAAAAATTTGTTTGGCTAACAGTACTTTAAAAGAACTTGCCGGAATCCGGCGGACCCCCGGGTGTCAAGGCGGTTTATTTCAGTTTTTTTGCAGGGCGCGGTCTTGTGCTCGGCCTCAAACGCTTCATAAATCCGACTGCGTCCGGACGCGGTCCGGGGGCATCACAAAGACAGTTGTCGTTGCCGGCGTCCTGACCGGGGGGTGGAGGGCGAGAGCGCAACTGTGCCTGCCGTCCGCGAGAGTGGATTGGACGGGAGGGGGATTTATTTCTGTGTCGGGAGCGCGAGGGTGACTGGTATCGTCTCTGGGGGTAATCGGGCTGACATGGGAACCGGAAAGGCAAAGGCGGGCGGGGCACGCATGGTCGAGGATCAGGAAGCGTTGGACCTTGCCGCCGACTGGGCGGACATCAGCCAGGGCCTGCGCAAGGACCTCGGCCAGCAGCTCCACAGCCAGTGGATTCGCCCGATCCAGCTCGGCACCTTCTGCAAGGACACCGGCACGCTCGACCTCTACCTGCCGACCGAGTTCTCCGCGAACTGGGTGGCGGATCGCTTCGCCGACCGGCTCTCGCTCGCCTGGAAGATCGCCCGCAGCGAGGTGCGCAACGTGCGCATCTCGGTCCACCCGGGCCGCCGCGCCCTGCCCGAGCTGCGCGTCGGCAAGGACGGCTCGGTCCGCCGCGCCCCCGCCAACGACGGTGCGCCCGGCACCCAGGAGCTGGCCGCGATCGGCGTGGTCGCGGGCGACGTCGGCGGGATCGCCGCGGGCACCGTGGGCCTCGATCCGACGCTGACCTTCGCCACCTTCGTCACCGGCGCCTCGAACGTGCTCGCCTCCAACGCGGCGCAGCGCATGGCCGCGCTGGAGACGCCGCAGTTCGCGCCCCTCTACCTCAAGGCGGCGACCGGACAGGGCAAGACCCACCTGCTCCACGCGATCGGCCACGCCTATCTCGCGAATCACCCGCGGGCGCGAATCTTCTACTGCTCGGCCGAGCGCTTCATGGTCGAGTTCGTCCAGGCCCTGCGCCAGAACCAGATGATCGAGTTCAAGGCGCGCCTGCGCGGCTTCGACCTGCTGCTGGTCGACGACATCCAGTTCATCATCGGCAAGGCCTCGGCCCAGGAAGAGCTGCTCTATACGATCGACGCCCTCCTCGCGGAAGGGAAGCGCCTGATCTTCGCCGCGGACCGCGCGCCCCAGGCGCTCGACGGGGTCGAGCAACGCCTGCTCTCGCGCCTGTCGATGGGCCTCGTCGCCGACATCGTGCCGGCCGACATCGAGCTGCGCCGCGCGATCCTCGAGCATCGCCTCGCCCGCTTCACCCCCGCCGACGTGCCGGCCGACGTGATCGAGTTCCTCGCCCGCACGATCAACCGCAACGTGCGCGAGCTGGTCGGCGGCCTCAACAAGCTGATCGCCTATGCCCAGCTCACCGGCCAGGCGGTCTCGCTCCAGCTCGCCGAGGAGCAGCTCACCGACATCCTCTCGGCCAACCGCCGCCGGATCACGATCGACGAGATCCAGCGCACGGTCTGCCAGTTCTACCGGGTCGACCGCACCGAGATGGCGAGCAAGCGCCGCGCCCGCGCCGTGGTCCGCCCGCGCCAGGTCGCGATGTACCTCGCCAAGGTGCTCACCCCGCGTTCCTATCCGGAGATCGGCCGCAAGTTCGGCGGGCGCGACCATTCGACCGTGATCCACGCCGTCCGCCTGATCGAGGAGCTGCGCACCCGCGACGCCGACATGGACGGCGACGTGCGCAGCCTGCTGCGCCAGCTCGAAAGCTGAGCGACGGCGGGGGCGCCGCAGCCCCCTCGCGCTGCCGGGGATTTCCTGCTTAAAGCCGGCGCGATGAGCCTTTCGCCGGAACGCCTGAACCGCTTCGCCCGCCATATCATCCTGCCCGAGCTGGGCGGGGCGGGCCAGGTCGCGCTGGACGCGGCCCATGTCGTGCTGGTCGGCTGCGGCGGGATCGGCAGCCCTGCGCTCCAGTACCTCGCCGGGGCCGGGATCGGCCGGCTGACGCTGATCGACGACGACGTGGTCGAGGACAGCAACCTCCAGCGCCAGACCGTGTTCACCACGGCCTCGCTCGGCCGGGCCAAGGCAGAGGCTGCCGCCGACTGGGTCCGCGCCTTCGATCCGGCGCTCGCCGTCGCGGTGCGGCGCGAGCGGATCGGCCCGGCCAACGCCGGGAACCTGATCGCCGGGGCCACGGTGGTCCTCGACGGCTGCGACAACTTCGCCACCCGGCTCGCGGTCTCGGATGCCTGCGTCGCGGCCGGGGTGCCGTTGACCAGCGCTGCGGTCGGGCGCTTCCAGGGCCAGGTCGCCAACTTCGCCGGGCACCTGCCGGGCCAGTCCTGCTACCGCTGCTTCGTCGGCGACGCCTTCGACGCCGAGGACTGCGACACCTGCGCCGCCGACGGCGTGCTCGGCGCCTTCGTCGGCATGGTCGGCGCCTTCGCGGCGATGCACGCGATCCGGGTGATCCTCCAGGGCCACGCGACGCTCGGCGATCCGCAATGGGGCCGGCTGCACCTGATCGACGGGCTGGCGCCGGAGATGCGGACCCTCAGGATCGCCCGCGACCCCGAGTGCAAGGGCTGCTCAGCGCGCGGCTAGCACCTCTTTCACCCAGGCCGGCACCAGCTCGGTCGCCGGGCCGTGGCGGGCCTCGTGGAACCAGCGCGAGCCCTGGCTCGGCTCGAGGTTGAGCTCCAGCGTCCGCGCGCCGAGGTCGCGCGCGGTGCGGACGAAGCCGGCGGCGGGATAGACCGCGCCCGAGGTGCCGATCGAGACGAACAGGTCGGCCTCGCGCAGGGCCTCGTGGATCTCGTCCATGCGGTAGGGCATCTCGCCGAACCAGACCACGTCGGGGCGCAGCGCCGCCGCGCCACAGGCCGGGCAGGGCGGCCGGTCGAGCAGCGGCCCGCGCCAGGGCGAGCGTCGGTCGCAGGCCGTGCACCAGGCCTTGAGGTGCTCGCCGTGCATGTGGAGCACCCGATTCGCACCGGCCCGCTCGTGGAGGTCGTCGACGTTCTGGGTGACGATCAGCAGGCCGCGGCCGTCCTCCTTGGGCCATTCGGCGTCGAGCCGCGCCAGGGCATGGTGCGCGGCGTTGGGCTCGCGCGTCTGGATCGCCGCGCGGCGCATGTCGTAGAAGCGCTGGACGAGGTCGGGATCGCGAACGAAGGCCTCGGGCGTGGTGACGTCCTCGACCCGGTGCTGCTCCCACAGCCCGCCGCCGTCGCGGAAGGTGTCGATGCCGCTCTCGGCGCTGACGCCGGCGCCGGTCAGGATGACGATGTTGCGGATTCCGGTCACTTTTACCCTGCTTCGTCACCCCGAACTTGTTTCAGGGTCCATTGTGCCTCAAGAGCAGGTCCCTGTGTGGGGCACCATCGATGCCGAAACAAGTTCGGCATGGCGGCCCGGTCTGGAGGAAGCGTGGCACGGATCGGCATCATCGGCAGCGAAGGGCGCATGGGACAGGCCCTGCGCGAGGCGGTCGCGGCGGCCGGGCACGAATATGCGGGCGGGGTCGACAAGGACGCGGGCGACATCGTGCGCTTGTCGAAGGAAAGCGACGTGCTGGTCGATTTCTCCAGCCCCGCCGCGCTGGAGGCCAGCCTCGACGCCGCCCTGGCCGCGCTGACCCCGATCGTCGTCGGCACCACTGGCCTGGAGGAGCGTCACCACTGGCTGCTCGACGAGGCGGCGAAGACGATTCCCGTGCTCCAGACCGGCAACACCTCGCTGGGCGTCAACCTCCTCGCCCACCTCGTCCAGGAGGCGGCGAGCCGGCTCGGCGAGGACCCGCCGCAAGGTCGACGCCCCCTCGGGCACCGCCCTGCTGCTGGGCGAGGCCGCGGCGCGGGGGCGGGGGATCACCCTCGGCAACCGCAGCGAGCGCGGGCGCGACGGCATCACCGGCGCGCGCGAGGCGGGCGCGATCGGCTTCGCCAGCCTGCGCGGCGGCTCGGTCGCGGGCGATCACACCGTCTATCTGCTGGCCGACGACGAGCGCCTCGCCCTGTCGCACCTCGCCGAGAATCGCGGCATCTTCGCCAGGGGCGCGGTCAAGGCGGCGGGCTGGCTGGTCGGCCAGGAGGCAGGGCGCTACACGATGAAGGAAGTGCTCGGCCTATGAGGATTCCAAGGCTTTGAAGCAGGCCGACGTCTTCGAATTCTTCCGCCGCCTGGCCGAGGCCAATCCCGCGCCCGAGACCGAGCTGGAATATGGCAACACCTATCAGTTGCTGGTCGCCGTCGTGCTCTCGGCGCAGGCGACCGATGTCGGGGTGAACAAGGCGACGCGGGCGCTGTTCCGCGAGGTGAAGACCCCGGCACAGATGGTCGCGCTGGGCGAGGCGGGGCTCGACAATCACATCAGGACGATCGGTCTCTACAACGCTAAGGCCAAGAACGTCATCGCCCTGTCCGAGATCCTCGAGCGCGACTTCGGCGGCGAGGTGCCGGCGGACCGGGACGTGCTGACCACCCTGCCCGGCGTCGGCCGCAAGACCGCCAACGTCGTGATGAACTCGGCCTTCGGGGCCGAGACCTTCGCGGTCGACACCCATATCTTCCGCGTCGGCAACCGCACCGGCCTCGCCCGCGGCAAGACCCCGCTGGCGGTCGAGAAGCAGCTCGAGAAGAAGGTCCCCGGCCCGTTCCGCGTCGGGGCGCACCACTGGCTGATCCTCCACGGGCGTTATATCTGCAAGGCGCGGACGCCCGAATGCTGGCGCTGCCCGGTGGTCGACCTCTGCGCCTACAAGGCGAAAGTGCTGGAACCGCGCGGGGCGGGGGCCGTTGCGCAAGGGCGGATCGGAAAAGCAAAAGGAGCCTGAGCCATGGCCGTTCGCCTATCGGTCGCCCTGTCGTCCCTCACCCTGGCCTCGCTCGCGCTGGCCGGCTGCATGCAGGCCGAGGCCGCGCCTGACCGCGGCCGCCCCGGCGGCCCGGCCGCGCGGGTGACGGGCGCCCCGGTCGATTGCGTCCGCCTCAACGCCTTCAACGATACCCGGGTGCGCGACGACCGCACGATCGACTTCATGCGCAACAGCCGCCAGGGCTGGCGCAACACCTTGCCCAATAGCTGCCCCGGCCTGACCGTGCAGAACGCCTTCACCTACAAGACCTCGACCAGCGAACTGTGCAGCGTCGACGTGATCTACGTGCTGGAAACCGCCGGCGGCCTGCAACGCGGCCCGGCCTGCGGGCTCGGCCAGTTCGTGCCGATCGAGCTGGACCGGCGGTAGGTCCCAAATCCTCTCTGTTTCCGCGAAGCGGGGGGAAGGAACCGACGATTGCCTACCCTTCCCTCCCCGTTCGTCACCCCGGGCTTGACCCGGGGGCCCGCTTTCCTGTTCCGGCATCGCGCAATGAAGAAGCGGGGCCCCGGATCAAGTCCGGGGCGACGAGGAAGGGAGAGGATCGAAGGAGGCAGACATGCCTCATCGCCCGCTGGCGAATGCGGGATAACGCCGGGAGGGAAGAACGCAGGCGGGAAACGGCCGGCGGTAGGTGCCTG
>CALLNA010000147.1 GCA_938005655.1 uncultured Novosphingobium sp. | reverse complement strand
GGGTGGCCGAAGGCGCCGGCGACCAGAAGGTCGGCCCCCGCCGTCGCCGCCGCATCAAGAAGAAGCTCGGCCGCGTCACCGCCTCCGCTGAGGGTGGTCACATGCGAGGTGACGCCTCGCGCGGCCAGGAAGCCGTGCAGGCGCACGAGGTCGAACTTGCGCGAACTGGCGTCGGGCGCGCCGATCAGCACCACCTTGGACGCCTGCTGCAGCCACGGCAGGGCCGTGCGCGCCGCGCGGCTGGCCTCCTTGCCGCCGTCCCAGGCCACGGCGACGACGCCGCCCGGCTTGATCGGGCCGCGCGCCACCACCACGGGACGCTGCTCGTCCGCCACCATCTGCTCGAAGGCTTCCGCCAACGGTCCACGGCCCTTGGCGGCGCCGTCGGAGAAGACGACGACATCGGAAAGGCGGCTTTCCATCGCCAGCCCCGCCCAGACCGGCGGCTCCATCGAGATGAAGGGCTTGCGGTCGTAGTCGCAGGCGTCGAGCTCGGCGCTGGAGGTCTTGCGCCCGGCGGCTGCCGCTTCACGCAGGCTTTCCACGGCGGCGGCCTGCACCCCGCCCATGAAGCCCTCGCCCATCCACGGGGCGAGGTCGGACACATCGGCCGGCGCATGCACGGCGGCGACTTCGGCCTTGAAGGGACGCGCCAGGGCGATGGCCGCGTCCAGGGCGGCGGCGTCGCCGGCCCCACCGCTCAGCGGCGCCATGATTCTTGCCCAGCTCATGTTTCGCTCCGTCTCACGCCCCTTATCCACCGTCCTGCGCGTTCCCATCCTTGATCTGGAGCAATCGTTGCTCCACGCATCGCAAAGGCCGGCGCCGCCAGGCTTCACTGTAAGGAACGAACTCGTGGCCAAAGGGCTGCATCGCAAGGCTGGGGAACAAGGCCGGGCCGCCTGGCAACGCATGCTGTCCGGTCGCAGGCTGGACCTGCTGGACCCCTCGCCGATGGATATCGAGATCGAGGACATCGCCCACGGCCTGGCCCGCGTGGCGCGCTGGAACGGCCAGACGGTGGGCGAGCACGGCTTCTCGGTGGCCCAGCACTCGGTGGTGGTCGAGGAGATCGCCGTCCACATCGACCCGACGCTGGAGCCGCGCTGGCGGCTGGCGGCGTTGCTGCACGACGCCTCCGAGTATGTGATCGGCGACATGATCTCGCCGTTCAAGGCGGCGCTCGGCGTCTCCTACAAGAGCTTCGAGGAGCGGCTGGAGAACGCCATTCACATCCGCTTCGGCCTGCCGGCCGCCACGCCAAAGAACATCAAGGCGCTGATCAAGCAGGCGGATCGCGCCTGCGCCTTCTTCGAGGCCACGCAGCTGGCCGGCTTCAAGCACGATGAGGCGCTCGGCTTCTTCGGCGCGCCGCCGGGGGGCTACAGCCTGACCATCGATCCCCTGCCCCCGGCCCTGGCCCAGGCCCGCTACGTGCAGCGCTTCCATGTGCTGAGCGAGGCGGCCGGCTATGAACGCCACCCCGACGCCGCCTTCGAGACGGAGTAGCCGGGCGGCGATCCTCGGCGTAGGCTCCCCCTCCAGTCGGGAAACCCAGGAGGTCGCCATGTTCTCCCAGCGTCTGACCGTCATCGCCGCCGCGGCGGCCATCCTCGTCCCCGCCGCCGCCTCCGCGCACCACGGCTGGAGCGGCCAGGAGGACAAGGTCACCGTGCTCGAAGGGCCGATCCAGAAGGTCAGCTACCGCGATCCGCACGGCGAGATTGAGATCACCGCCGCCGGCAAGCGCTGGCTGGTCACCCTGGCGCCGATCTCCCGCATGCAGCAGCGCGGCCTGACCGAGGCCAATCTGAAGCCGGGCCAGACGGTGTGGATCTCCGGCAAGCGCAACAGCGACCTGTCGAAGAACGAGATCAAGGCCGAGAGCATCCGCGTCGCGGGCAAGACGACCAACCTGCTGCGGTAGGCGGCGGCCATCGCCCCGCCCCTCTGGATCGTCGAATGGGCCGCTGGGCTTGAGGCGTCGGGCCTCGGCGCCTTCGTGCGGCGGCACGCCTATTTCCAACTGAACCTCGCCCACCTGCTGGGGCTGGTGCTGCTGGTCGGCGGCATCGGGGCGGTCGACCTGCGCGTGCTTGGCGTCGGACGCCGGGTGCCGGTGGCGGAGCTGTCGCGCGTGCTGACTCCTTTCGCCATCGTCGGCCTGGTGCTGATGCTGGCCAGCGGGGCCCTGATGTTCGCGGCCGACGCCAAGGGGCTGGTCGCTTCCGGCCTCTTCCAGGCCAAGGTGGCGCTGATCGCGCTCGGCGTCGCCAACGCCCTGGTCTTCCGGCGCCTGTTCGGTGAGCTCAGATCGGGAGCTGTGCCGCCCGCCGCTCAGGCGATGGCGGGATTTTCGCTCTGCCTGTGGCTTTCGGCCGCCGTGCTGGGCCGCTGGATCGGTTATGTGTGACCCCGCCTAAGGGGAGACTCGCATGATCTCGGCCGCCGCCCTCGTCGCCTTCGCCCTGGTCTGCTTCGGCCTGGCCGTCACGCCGGGGCCGAACATGGTCTATCTGGTCTCGCGCTCGATCTGCCAGGGGCGTGCCGCCGGCTATGTCTCGCTGGCCGGCACGGCGACGGGCTTCGTGATCTACATGTTCGCCACGGCGCTGGGCCTCACCGCGCTGCTGATGGCCGTGCCGCTGGCCTATGACGCCCTGCGGTTCGCCGGCGCCGCCTACCTCGCCTGGTTGGCGTGGCAGGCGCTGAAGCCGGGCGGCCGCTCGCCCTTCCAAGTGCGCACCCTGGCGCCCGACAGCCCGCGGCGGCTCTACGTCATGGGCATGATGACCAACCTGCTGAACCCCAAGGCGGCGATGCTCTACCTGTCGCTCCTGCCGCAGTTCATCGATCCGGCGCGCGGCGACATCTTCTGGCAGTCGATCACCCTCAGCAGCGTGCAGATCGCGGTCAGCATGTGCGTCAACGGCGCGATCATCGCCGCGGCGGGCAGCATCGCCGGCTTCCTGGCCGGGCGGCCCCGCTGGATGGTCGCGCAGCGCTGGCTGATGGGCACGGTGCTCGGCGGGCTTGCCGTGCGGATGGCGACGGAAGCGCGGCGGTGATCACCGCTCATCCCGGCGAAGGCCGGGACCCAAGCTGAGGCCCAGAAGCGATCTCAGTAAAGCAGCGCCGCAATGCTTCACCTCTGCGCCTATGCCGGATCATCAGCTTGGACCCCGGCCTTCGCCGGGGAGAGCGGAGTTTGAGCGGTGGATTGCTCGCTAGACCTCCGCGCCCGCCACCTGCTGCGCGCGGGTCTGGCGGCGCCACAGGGCCGCGTATTCGCCGCCGGCGGCCAGCAGTTCGTCGTGGGTGCCCCGCTCGACCAGCTTGCCGCGTCGCAGGACGATGATCTGGTCGGCGTCGGCGATGGTCGAAAGGCGGTGGGCGACCACCAGGGTCGTGCGGCCGGCCTTGGCGCGACGCAGGGTGGCCTGGATGGCGGCCTCGGTGCGGCTGTCGAGGGCGCTGGTCGCCTCGTCGAGGATCAGCACGCGCGGATCGGCCAGCAAAGCCCGGGCTAGCCCGACTCGTTGCCGTTCGCCGCCCGAAAGCTTGAGCCCCCGCTCACCGACCTTGGTCTCCATGCCTTCCGGCAGGGCGCGGATGAAGTCGCCGAGCTCCGCAGCCTCGGCGGCGGCCCACAGCTCGGCCTCGTCCGCCTCGGGATTACCGAAGCCGATGTTGAGTTTGAGGGTGTCGTTGGACGGGGCGACGTCCTGCGGCACCAGCGCCACCGCGCGGCGCAGGGAGGCGTGGGTCAGCTGGCGCAGGTCGACGCC
>CALLNA010000146.1 GCA_938005655.1 uncultured Novosphingobium sp. | reverse complement strand
TGAATTTGTGCGAACGGCTGGCGGGGCACACCTGAAACCCGCCGGCTCGGCCCTGGGGATGGCTAAGGACAGGAGGCGGGTCGGGCTCGCAAGCGGCCGCCTCGGGGCAAGGTCCTTGGCCATGGGAACGGACACTCAGGTCCGCTGAGCGCCGGCCGTTAAAGCGGAAGAGGCAAGGAAGCGAAGCGCTGACCGCCTCCCCGCACCCGCTGCGTGTCGGGCTGGTGTTGCTATCCACCGATCCAACGGCGGGGCATATAACCCATATGGTTCAGTTTGTCAAGCGGAATCTCGCTCCGCCCCCGCCCCCGCTCGCCCGAGCGGGGGGGCGGGCAAGGGGCGATCAGGCCGCGTCGCCGATCGGCTGGGCGTCCTTGGGGCGCACCTGCTTGCGGGGCTTGTCGCCGTGGTCGAGCGTGCCGAACAGCCAGTCGTAGAACAGGGTGATCGTCGCATAGTTGCCGCCGGTGAACCGCGCGTGGTGGTTGTGGTGCATCTTCGACGCGTAGTTCAGGTAGCGGAAGGGGAAGCGGTCGCTCTCCCACAGGTTGTGGTTGTGGAGGTTGATCTCCGAGAAGGCGACCCAGGTGACGACGATCGTCACCAGATGGAAATTGCCCATGAACCGCGACAGCACGAAGATCGTCGCGACATAGAGCCCGAGGCCGATCGCCACCTCCAGCGGGTGGATGTAGCTCGAATCCATCCGGCAAGGGTTGTGCTGGCGGTGGTGGACGGCGTGCATCCACATCAGCGGCCCGTCGAACGGCCCGCCGGCATGGAACAGGAAGCGGTGGGTCAGGTAATAGAAGAAGTCGTAGACCATCAGGATGACGAAGCAGTCGAGCAGCATCTGCCACCACGGCTGCGCCTCCAGCGTCAGGCAGAACGGCAGGATCAGGCCGAAGATCACGACCAGGAAGGAGCCCGCCCACTTGCGGTTCCACCGCTGGTTCTCGGCATAGGCGGGCTTTTCCATCTTCCGGAGGAAGGTGTCGCGGTTGAGCCTGCCCGCCGCGCGGATCGTCGGGACGACGGCGACCAGATACTTGCCGATGAACGAGGTGCCGAAAATGGCGACCATCGCGACGAGCGACAGCTTCCAGTGGTAGTTCTCCAGCAGCCACTGGACGATCGGGTGGTTCATCTCGAAAGCTCTCCCGGGGGCCTTTTCAAAAAGCGAGGCATTGTAAGCAGAGAACGACGTTCTCGTCAAGACATGATCGTAGGTGGCTCACAAGCGGGCGAAAGCGGTCAGAGCGTGTCGAGCGGGAACACGTCGTGCGCGATCTCGTCGGCGCGGGCGAAGTCCATCCGCAGCTCGGGGATCAGCTCGTCGGCGATCGACTGGGCGGTCCAGCCTTGCGGATTGACCACGGCGCGCAGGGGGCGCGGCTTCGAATAGAGGCTGATCTCGTCGTGGCGGACGCCGAAGATCTGGTTGCTGACCCGCGCCGCCGCGTCCGAGACCAGATAGACCGCGAGCGGGGCGATCTTGGCCGGGCTCAGCGTCTTGAGCAGGTTGAAGCCCTCGTCCTCCTCGCTCATCTCCTCGGCGAGGTGGGAGACCATCCGGGTATAGGCGATCGGCGCGATGCAGTTCGAGCGGACCCCATAGCGCGCCATGTCGAGCGCCAGCGACTGCGACAGGCCGACCACGCCCAGCTTCGCCGCCGAATAGTTGGCCTGGCCGTAGTTGCCGATCAGCCCGGCGGCCGAGGTGAAGTGGACGAAGGCGCCCGACTTCTGCTCGCGGAAATGCGGGGTCGCGGCGCGCGAGATGTTGTAGGCGCCGCCCAGGTGGACGTCGATCACCGCGTCCCACTCGCCCCGGGTCATGTTGTGCCACAGCGCGTCGCGCAGGAAGCCGGCGGCGTTGATGACCCCGTCGATCCGCTTGAAGTGGACCAGGCAGTCCTCGATCACCGAGAGCGCGCCGGCCGGCTGGGTGATGTCGGCATAGTTGGCATAGGCGTGGCCGCCCGATTCGGCGATCTCGGCCACGGCATCGCGGGCGCAGCGCGAATCCGCGCCCGAGCCGTCCTGGTCGACCCCGGGATCGTTGACCACCACGCAGGCGCCCTCGCGCGCGCAGGCCAGCGCGATCGCCCGCCCGATCCCCCGGCCGGCGCCGGTGACGGCAATGACCTTACCATGCAGCATCGCTTCGAACCTCCGCCGTGCCTTATCGCCGCGATTGCTGTGAGGATTCGTTAACGCGGGGCCCCGGAAGCGGGGGTAGCGGAGGGCGCGGCGGCAGCGGCGACGAGGGGCTGGCCACGGGCGGGGGGGGCTTGCGCGCCTCGATCATCTCGGCCGCCTCGTCGAGGGCCTTGGCCTCGCTGACGGTCACGTCGCCGGGGCCGGCGGCATCGTCGCCGCGGCCGCAGGCGGCCAGCGCCAGGACCGCCCCCAGGGCCAGCAGGGGGGCGATCGGGACGGCGCGGCCGCCCGCCATCGTCACTGCTTCCCGGCGGCGCCGGCCGGAGCCGCGGTGGTCGCCGGAGCGGCAGTCGGAGCGGCAGCCGGCGCGGCGGCGTCGGGGGCGGCGGGGGCGGCGGCGTCCGTCGGCACGTCGGTCTCGGGCAGCGGGGTCGCGCCCTCGTCGGCCCCGTTCACGGCCTCCTCGGCCGGCATCTCGACGTTGTCGGCCTGCGCGCCCTCGCTGGCCTTGTCGGACTTGCCGCAGGCCGTCAGGGC
Organism: uncultured Novosphingobium sp.; assembly: GCA_938005655.1. Classification (GTDB taxonomy): domain Bacteria; phylum Pseudomonadota; class Alphaproteobacteria; order Sphingomonadales; family Sphingomonadaceae; genus Novosphingobium. The sequence continues at coordinate 5,769 of CALLNA010000146.1, read as the reverse complement.
GAGCGCGGCGGCAGCGGTGAGGGCGAGAGTGGCAATCTTGTTCATCGAAAAACCTCTGTGTCTTGCGGCGCGAGACCAGCCCAACCCGGCTCGCCGGCGCGGTTTGTAATCGAGGGAATTGGCCAAGGCAAACCCGGTTCCCGCGCGATTTTTCCGGAAGTCGCGGGCTCGCCGGCCGCCCTCCCGAGCCCCGGCGGGCGGACCCGCTATCCGCAGTGGCGTTTCGCCGCCGCTTCCAGCTTGGGCACGTCGATGCGCAGGTCCTTGCCGGCGAGGTCGCCCGTGCGGCGCAGGCCGGCGAGGAGGGCGGTGCCCTCGCGCGCGGCGGCGCAGGCGGCGGGGCGGTCGCCGGCCTTGGCCAGGATGTCGGAATGGGCGGCGAGGACGACGGCGAGGTCGCGGCGGCGCGTCACGTCCCCGGGCGACATGGCCAGGCGGCTGCGGCGCAGGTCGATGCTCTGCCGGGATACGGCGGCGGCCTCGCCGGTGCGGCCGAGGGCGTCGAGCAGCAGCGACTGCTGGCCGTAGAGGATCAGCAGCCGCGCCTCGATCGCGGCGTCCGGGCCGAAGGAGAGGGTGCGCCGCATCTCGGCGATGCCGGCCTCCGCTTCGGCCAGGGCCTCGGCCTCGTGTCCCTTCATCTCGCCGAGCGTGCCGGAGAGGTTCCAGGCGGCCTCGCCCAGCTTCTCCTCCCAGACCAGCGAGGGCGCCCTCGCCAGCTCGGCGCGGATCAGCGCCGCGCCCTCGCGGTAGGGGGCGAGGGCGCCGGGCACGTCGCCGCCGTAGTAGATCGCGTCGCCGATCCGCGCGAGGTAGCCGGCCTCCAGCAGCTTCGCGTCGCGGCGCAGCGGCTCGGGCCAGGTGGTGGCGCGCAGCCGGGCGAGGCCGTCGCGCAGGATCGGCAGGGCCTCGTGCGGCCGGTCGGCGGCGGTCAGGTCGAAGCCGTGGTTGCGGGCGAGGATGAGCTGGCCGAGCAGGGCGTCCTTGCGGCCCGGCTCCAGCGCGAGGGCGCGGCGGTAGAAGTCCCCGGCCCGCCGCGTCCATTCGGGGCCCCGGGTGTCCGAGGCGAGGGTCCAGCGGGCCACGGCGATATCGCCCCGCAGCGCGAGGACGTCGGCATTCCCCTCCGGCAGCTCGCCCAGGATCGCCTCGGCCCGGTCGAGCGAGGCCGCGGCGTCCTGCGGGCGGCCGAGGTTGGCGACGCCCGACAGGCCTTGCAGCCGGGCGAGCCGGTAATAGCCGCGCGCCGTATCGAGCCGCAGGTCGAGCGGCGCGTCGGGCGCGGCGCGCAGGCGGTCGAGGTAACGGCCGGCGACCTCGGCGATCCGGGCGCGGGCGGCGACCGTGCCGGGGGCGTCGCTCAGCCGGTCGCTCAGCTCGGTCAGCATGAACCGGGCGAGGCCGCGCAGCTCGACGAAGCGCTTGTCCGCCTCGGCCCGCGCTCGCTCGGCGCGGATGTAGCTGACCGTCGAGACCACGGCGGTCCCGGCAAGCGACAGTGCGGCCAGGGCGGCCACGGCCAGCCCCTTGCGGTGCCGCCGCACGAAGCGTCCCGCCGGATAGCGCCAGCCCGCCGGCCCGCGCGCCAGGACCGGCTCCCAGGCGCGGTGGCGGCGCAGGTCGGCGCGCAGCGCGGCGACGTCGGGGTAGCGGTCCTCCGGCTTTTCGGCGAGCGCCTTGCCGGCGATGGCGGCAAGGTCGCCGTCGAGCTGGCCGAGCGGCAGGCGGGTGCCGGGGACATAGGCCCCATCGTCCCCCGGCACGGCCTTGCCGAGCATCCCGAGCAGCAGGACGCCCAGCGAGAACACGTCGCTGGCCACGGTCGGCGGCAGGCCGACGCCGCGTTCGGGCGCGGCGTAGCCCTTGGTCAGGGGATAGGGATCGCCGGTCTCCGCCCCGTCGATCCCGACGATCAGCCGGGCGATGCCGAAGTCGAGCAGGTGGACCTGGCCATCCGCGCCCATCAGCACGTTGGAGGGCTTGATGTCGGCATGGATCACCAGGTTGCGGTGGGCATAGGCGACCGCCTCGCAGACCGCCTCGTAGGCGTCGAGCCGCCGCCCCTCGTCCGCGCCGCGCAGGGCCTCGGTGATCGGCAGGCCGTCGACCAGGTCCATCGCCAGCCAGGGCCGCCCCTCGGCCTCGCCGCCGTCGAGGATGCGGACGATCCCCGGATGGCGCAGCCGGGCGAGGATGCGGCGCTCCTCGGTGAAGCGCGCCTTGGCCCGCTCGCTGGCGAGGTCGCTGCGGATCAGCTTGATCGCGACGGTCTGCTGGAACACCCCGTCGTCGCGCTCAGCCTTGACCACGGCGCCCATGCCGCCGCGCGCGATCTCCCCGGTCACGCGGAACGGGCCGATGCGGTCGGGGATCACGTCGATCACGCTGAGCGGGCGGACGAAGCTTTCGGTCGGGGTCAGGCGCAGCGCGGCGCTGTCGAGCGCGAGCAGCTCCTCGACCCGCGCCCGCAGCGCCGCGTCGTCGCCGCAGCGCTGCGCGACATAGGCGGCGCGGGCGGCGGGATCGTCGATCCCCAGCGCCTCCTCCACCACCTTCAGCGCTTCGCTATCGATCGACACGCGGGCCTCCCGTCCGTTCCCAAGGAGCAAAGGCGCTTTGCCGGGGCAAAACGGTTCAGGGAAATCCGTCGGTCGCGACCTTCACGCCCAGGAAGAAGGCGCGGCCGATCGCCGAGACGGGGTAGAACAGGTCGTAGTCGGGCTTGCGGTCGGTCAGGTTGTTGACCCCGCCGTAGAAGGTGAAGCCGCGCCCGGCGTCGACGGCGAAGCGCAGATCGTGGGTCCAGCGGGCCGGGTAATGGAGGTATTCCGGCGCGGCGATGTCCGGCTGGCCCTGGACCTGGGCCTCGGTATAGCGGCGGGTCCGCGAGAACCGGTCGAGGCTGTAGCCCAGGCTGACCCGGCCGATCCGATAGTCGAGGTCCAGCGTCGCCTGCCAGCGCGGGGCATGGACGTCGCCCCGGCTGCTGACCGCCGCCGCGCCGGGCACGGCGGCGAATTGCAGCTTGTCGAGATAGCCGACGACGAGCGCGGCGCTGAGTGCCCCCCGCGCATATCTCAGCGTCGCGTCGAAGCCCGCGGTCTCGAACCGCGAGACGTTCTGCGGCTGGACGTGGAAGCCGTCGACGAAGCCGGTCCCGGCGCTGCGGCTGACGTTGGCGCAATAGACGTTGGCGATGCTCGGGGAATCGACGCAAAGCTCGGTCAGGTTCTGGGCCGAGGGGGTGTTGATCGCGCCGTCGATGCGGATGTCGTACCAGTCGAGGGTGAAGCTCAGCCCCGGCACGGCGCGCGGGGTCAGGACCAGTCCGGCGGTCCAGGTCCGCGCCGATTCCTCGCGCAGGTCGGGGTTGCCGCTCGCCACGCCGAGCACGCCGGTCGAGGACTGCGGATCGGACGAGGGGCTGAACGTCGCGATCTGCGCCGGGCTGAGGCCCGCCCGGGCGAGCAGGGTGGCGCAGTTGGCCCGGCGATAGGACGTGCCGTTGTCGAGGTTGAAGCTGTCGCAGGGGTCGTCGACCGACAGGTAGGTGGCCGAGACCGGGCTGTAGAGCTCGCCGATGTTGGGCGCCCGCACCGCGCGCGAAACCGTGCCGCGAAACCGGACGTCCGGCGAGGGCGCGTAGAGGCCGTCGAACTTCCAGGCGAGGGTCGTGCCGACGCTCGAATAGTCGGACAGGCGCACCGCCGCGCCGAGCGAGAGCAGCTCGGCCCAGGGACGGTCCTTGAGCAGCGGCAGGCTGACCTCGGCGAAGGCTTCCTTGACGTCGAAGCCGCCGCCGGTCGGCGGGACGGCGGCGCTGTTCAGCACCATTCCGGCTTCGAGCTGCGGGTCGGCGCGGAAGGCGCTGGTCTCCTTGCGGTATTCGGCGCCGAGGGCGAAGCGGATCGGCCCGCCGGGCAGGGCGAGAAAGGCGCCGAGGTCGCCGGTTACTTGCCCGCTGACCACGTGCTGGTCGAGCCGGGCGGTGCTCTGCGTATCATAGCGGATGAAGTCGAGCGCGGCCTGGCTGGCGACGCCCTCGCCCAGCAGGTTCAGCGGCCGGCACTCGCCGGGGCGGAAGGTCGCGGGCAGGTCGTCCCAGTTGTCGGGATCGATCACGCTCTGGCCGGGCAGGTTGATCCGGCAGGTGACCTTGCCGGTGCCTGGATCGACCACAGCGTCGAGCGCGGCGTAATAGCGGTCGCCGAGGCGGGCGTTGGTCGTGACGATGCGCGAGCGGGTCGCGCCGAAGACGTAGGACAGCGCGTAGTTCAGGGGGTCGCCGAGCGCGCCGTCGAGCCCGAGGACCGCGCGGAAGGTCTCGCGGGTCGAGCCCCGGCCGCGCCGCCCGATGTCGAAGTGGTCGCGCGTCAGGTAGGCCCCGTTCGCGGCCGCCTCCTCGCCGAAGCGCTCGATCAGGTAGGCGTTGTCGGGCGCGAGGTAGGTGTAGAAGTCGAAGCCCGGCTGGCCGTAGCCGAAGGCCGTGTTGCGCACGTATTTGCCCGCGAAGGAGAGCCGCGCTGCGGGGGAGAATTCATAGTTCGCCAGCAGGTTCACCGCATGGCGCTCGGTCCGGTTGAGGATGTCGCCGTAGTAGCCGGCGATCGGCGTGCTCGATCCGCCCCGCGTCGCCCCGCCCGACTGCGGCAGGTAGGTGCCGAGGTCGTAGGGCTGCCCGCTGCCGGTGAAGTCCGGCGTGAAGTCGAGGTCGAGGTCGACCGCCCCGTCCAGGGAGCTGTCCGCCCAGCGCAGGTCGTTGGTCGGGCGGCGGTCGGGCACGCGCGGATCGTCGCCGTTCTGGAGCAGGTCCACCGGGGCGCCGACGATCTGGCGGAACTTGGCCGGATCGCCGAGATAGTCGCGCGCCGAGGAGGCGATGCGATCCTGCCGCGCATATTCGTAGGCGATCGCCACGTTGCCGCGTCCGCCCGCGAAATTGCGCCCGGCGGTGAGCGAGGCGAGCGCATGATGGCCGTCGCCGCGCGCGGTGATCCCGTTCTCCAGGCGCAGCCGCAGCCCCTGGAAATCGCGCTTGAGCACGAAGTTGACCACGCCCGAGACCCCGTCCGCGCCGTAGATCGCAGAGGCGCCGCCGGTCATCACGTCGACCCGCTCGATCAGGTCCTGCGGGATCGAATTTATATCCACCGCGGCGCTGTCGGCGATGCCGGCGACGTGGCGCTTGCCGTCGACCAGCACCAGCGTCCGGTCGCGGCCGAGGTTGCGCAGGTCGAGCAGGTTCACTCCCGCCTCGCCGAAGCCCAGGTTGGGGTTGCCCGCCGCGCTCAGCGTGCTCCCCTGCGAGGCGGCCAGGGCGGGCACGCGCAGCAGCGCGTCGGTGACGCTGGTCTGGCCCATGGCGCGGAGCCGGTCGCCGGAGACGGAGAGCAGGGGATCGGGGTTCTCGGCCTCGGGCCGGGTGAGGCGGGTGCCGGTGACGACGATGTCGTCCGGCTCGTCGGCCAGGGCCGGCAAGGCGTGGCTCGCCGCCCACGCCAAGCCGGCCATGCCGAGCGCTCGCCTGCTTGCGAATGCCATCGTCAGCCCCCTGTCACGGCAAGGCTAGCATGGCGCGATCCTGCAAGGAAGGCACGGGGCCCTGGCGGTGCTGTCCCGGAACGCGTCAGAACCGCAGGCTGACCCCGCCCTTGACGGCATGGTTGTGGCCCTGGTCGCCGATCATCCCTGAGTAGCGGGCCCAGAAGGCGAGACCCGGGCTCGCCTGGAAGGTGAACCCGCCCTCCATCACCCCGGCCTCGCGCGAAT
>CALLNA010000145.1 GCA_938005655.1 uncultured Novosphingobium sp. | reverse complement strand
CGCCTGTTCGACCGCACCAGCCGCCGCGTGCGGCTGACCGAGGCGGGCGAGCTGTTCCTGCCCGAGGCGCGCCAGACCTTGGCCCAGGCGGATCGCGCCGCCCAGGTCGCCCGGCGCGCCCATCGCGGCGAGATCGGCCGCCTGCGGCTCGGCTTCACCGCCTCGGCGCCCTTCGTGCCGCGGGTGGCGCGCGCGCTCTACCGTTTCCGCCAGTCGCATCCCCAGGTCGAGCTGGAACTCCAGGAGCTCGGCCGCGACGCGCAGATCGCCCAGCTCGAGCAGGGCCAGCTCGACATCGGCATCGTCCGCGCCTTCGAGCAGCCGGCGCTGCCGCTCGGCATGGTCTCGCAATGCCTGCTGGAGGAGGAGATGATGCTCGCCATGCGCAAGGAGCATGTCCTCGCCCGCCGCGCCGAGGACCCCGCCATCGCCGACCTCGCGGGCGTTCCGCTGGTGCTCTACGGCGTCGCCAACGGCGCCGGCTTCAACGAACATTTCTTCGAGCTGTGCGAGGAGGCCGGCTTCCGCCCCAGCGTGGCCCTGGAGGTGTCGAGCTTCGCCACCCTGCTCGGCCTGGTCGCGGCGGGCTTCGGGGCGACGGTCCTCGCCCGCTCGCTGGCCCGGCTCCAGGTGGAGAACGTGGTCCAGCGCCGCCTCGCCTCGCCGGTGATGAGTCGGCTGTGGACCCTGCACAAGCAGGCACTGTCCCCCACCGCCGTGGCCTTCAAGGACGCGATGGCGCAAGCGGAGGGGTGAGCCGGGCTCAGGCGGACGAGCGCCGCCGCAGGGCCCAGGCGAGCGCCAGCGTCGCGGCGGCAAGCACGGCGACCGCGCCGGCGATATGCGCGGCGGAGCGCAGCCGGCCGAAGGCCAGCTCGATCCCGTGGCCGAAGACATAGCCGATGCCGGTAAAGGCTAGCCCCCACAGGACTGCGGCCAGCGCGTTGAGGGCGACGAACCGGCGCGCCGATATCGCCGAGGTGCCGATTGCAACCGGGCTGACCGTGCGCAGCCCGTAGAGGAAGCGGAAGGCGACGACGAAGCCGGTCGGGTGCCGCTCGACCATGTTCAGCGCGCGGGCGAAGGCGGGCCGCGCCGCGATCCGCCGCACGCGCGGATGGTCCCGGAAGCGTCGGCCGAGCAGGAAGAACGCCTCGTCCGCGCAGAACGAGCCGGCCGTCGCGGCGGCGGCAGTGCCGAGGAAGGGCAGCAGGCCCTGATGCACGAGCAGGCCGCCGGTCATCACCGCCGTCTCGCCCTCGATCGCGGCTCCGGCGAACACCGCCAGCAGGCCGTAGCGGGCGATGATCGCCGCCAGGGTCATGCCGGCCGGGTCATGGCCAGCGCCACATTCCCGCTTTGCGGGACGGAATCACGGGGAGATGGACGGGAAGCTGTGCTTTCTGTCAGCATCGCGCGACAATCCGATGGGGCCACCCGAAAATCAAAGGGAATCGCGGGTCATCGGCGGGATGGGCGCAGTTCCATGATGCTGCGGAAGCGTTGCGTTCAGCAGACCGAACTGATCTCAGCGTGATCCACTGGCCGCCTGCCGTGCTTCCGGCGGGAATGAGCCGGTCACTGACGGGACAGGAAGCTGTCGTGCATCCGGGCCTTGTCGGCCGGAAAGCCGGTCATGATCTCGAAGGCCTTGGCAGCCTGTGCGATGACCATGCCGCTGCCGTTTAGGACGCGGCAGCCCTTGGCGCGCGCGACGCGCAGCAGCTCGGTCTCGAGCGGGAAATAGACGATGTCCGCCACCCAATGGGCCGGGGAGATCAGGTCCGGCGCGATCGCCGACTGGGGATGCGCCGCCATGCCCATCGGGGTCGCGTTGACGATGCCGTTGACCCCCACGGTGACGGGATCTGCGATCGAACAGGGGAAGACACGGCCAGCGCCGAACCGCTCGCCGAGCAAGCCGGCGAGCTTTCCGGCGCGGTCGAGGTCGACGTCGTAGAGGTCCAGCCGCCTGGTGCCGAGCGCGAGCAGGGCGCAGGCCACGGCTGATCCGGCGCCGCCCGCGCCGAGCTGGAGCACGCGGTCGAGCGCGGCGCCGGGCAGGCCTTCCTCCATGCTCTCGTAGAAGCCGACCATGTCGGTGTTGTGCCCGGTCAGCCTGCCGTTGCGCATGGCGATCGTGTTGACCGCGCCGACCAGCGAGGCGCTCTCGGCCAGCTCGTCGAGCAGCGGCATGACCCGCTGCTTGAACGGATAGGTGACGTTCACCCCGCAGAAGCCGTCCTCACGGAGGCGGGCGAGGAGGCCGGCAAGCTCTCCGTCCGCAAGATCGAGCTGGTCGAAATCGAACAGCTCGTAGGTGAGGTCGAGCCCCTGCGCGCGCGCCTCCTGCTCATGCAGCCAGGGCGAGCGCGAATCCTGGATGGCGCGACCGATGAGCCCGGAACGAAGCATCTTGTCCTTCAGCCAAAAAATGCCGGGCCTGTCCATGTGAACAGGCCCGGCCAGCAGGGAGCCCTAGAAGTTGACCTTGACGCCCATGTAGAACGAGCGGCCGATCGCGTCGTAGAGCGCGGTGTCGGTGCCGTTCTGCGAGCTGGAAACGATCGGCAGGCCGCGATTGAACAGGTTGTTGACGCCGCCGCGCAGCTCGAACTTCTCGTTGACCCGGACCGAGGCGAACATGTCCCACAGCGCGTAGGCGTCGACGCCGACCTGGGCCGTGGCAGGGGTGAGCACCGCGCTGGTGTCCTTCATCGCGCTTTGATAGCGCCAGCGCAGGCCGAGGCCGAGCGTGTCGGACTTGTAGCCGAAGGTGGTCAGCGTGCGCCACTTCGGTGCAGCGCGCGGCGGGACCGAGCTGGTGCCCGCGCCGCCGACGCTGACGCCGGTATAGTCGAGGAAGGCTGCGCCCGGCAGCAACTGCACCTGATAGCTGTGCAACCAGCCGATCGAGGAATCGACGTAGAGCTTGCCCGTATGGCCGAGGAACGGCGCCGGCACGCCCCAGTGGACCTGCACCTCGACCCCGTCGGTCTTGAGCTGGCCGAGGTTGAGGTAGGGGGTGGCGACGTTGAGGATCTGTCCGGTGGCCGCGTCGCGGGAGATCAGCGAGCAGAACGGGTTGGCGTTCGAATAGCCGGGGTTCGAGCCGTCGAGGTTGAAGCACTTCGACAGCACGGTCAGGCCCGGCACGGTCGAGATCACGTCCTTGATCTTGATGTTGTAGTAGTCGACCGAGAGCGAGAAGTCGCCGAACGGCCCGCTGCCGCGCGGCGCGTTGAAGACGAAGCCGACGTTGAAGGTGTTGGCCCGTTCCGGCGTCAGGGCGGTGTTGCCGGTGACGACCTGGCCGGTGGCCGTGGTCGGGAACTGGTAGCTGCCGATCCCGGCGAGCGGCACGCCCTGGGCGACGCAGAGCGCGGCGACCTGCGAGGCGTTGGCGCCGGAGCGGGCGGTCGAGCGCACGTCGCACGGATCGCCCAGCGCGCCCGGCGGGGTGCCGATCACGAGCTGGGTGCCCTGCGGCGGCGCGAACAGCTCGCCGATGTTGGGGGCGCGGACCGCGCGCTGGAAGCTGCCACGGAACATCAGCGAGTCGACCGGCTTCCAGCGGGCGTCCGCCTCGAAGCTCGTGACCGTGCCGGTGGTCGAATAGTGCGACACGCGCACCGCACCGCCGATGCCCAGCTCGCGGAAGAACGGCTTGTCGGCGATTAGCGGCACGTCGATCTGGGCGGCAACCTCCTTGACCGTGATCGCCTGCTTAGCGACCGGCAGGGTGTTGACCACGCCCTCGATATTGCCGCCGGGCGCGAAGGGGCCGGCGACGAGGTCGCTGTCGGGCGTGAACAGGTAGGTGTTGCGGCGATAGGCCGCGACCACCGCGAGCTGGACCGGGCCGGCGCCGAGGTCGAACAGCTTGCCGTTGATCTGGCCCTGGACCTGGGTCTGGCCCAGCTTCTCCTCGCTGATCGCGTCCTTGGTGATGAAGGCGACGCAGGCCGGGGAGAGCGAGCGGGCATTGGCGTCGCCGAAGGGGTTGAAGCCGCCGGCGCAGAGCGAGGCGCCGCCGTCGGGCGCGTTGAGCAGGCGCTGGACCTGGCTCTTGAGCACGGCGTTGTGCATCACCTGGTGGTGGTTGGATTCGTCGTAGGAGGCGAAGACGTCGAAGGTCCACCCGGGGGCGATCTCGCCCTTCAGGCCGGCGAGGTATTGCAGGACGCGATAGTTCTCTTCCCAGCCCTTGTAGGGCACGCCGACGTAGCGGGCGTTCCAGGCGAAGGGTGCGGTGGCGTTGGGGCGCGAGGCGAGCACGGTGCGCAGGTCGGTGGGGATGAAGGGGTTGGTGACGGGAATGGTCGTCAGCGTCGGGAACTGGGTCAGGCTGCCGCCGCTCTCGGTCGAGACCGTGAGGTCGACGTACATGAACTGGGCATAGGCGGTGAGCGAGGGCGTCAGGTCGTAGTCGGCCTTGACGAAGGCGCTCTTGCGCTGGAGGCCGTTGAGGAACTGGATCTGTGGCCCGACCGGCATCCGCACGTTGCCGCCGATCACCATGTAGCCGTTGCCGTTGGTCGGCCCGCGATAGTTCTGCCCGCCGTTCTGGATGAACAGCGTGCCGTCGTTGTTGAAGCCGAGGTTGGCGAGCTGGGAATTGGCGGGAAGCGAGCCGATGCCGTAGCCGTTGAACAGATTCTGGACCACGGCGGCATCGGGCGCGTTGGTCGCGCTCGGCACGAAGGTCCCGGTGCCGATGTAGGAGGACGGCGTCTTGTCGGCGAAGAACTCGCGGGTGGCGCCGCTGACCGGGTTCTGCTTCGCATAGGTGAAGGCGGCGATCAGGTGGCCGCGGTCTTCCGCGAACTTGGTGCCGAAGGCGACCGAGCCGTTGAAGCGATAGGCGTCGCCGCGCTCGCTGATCGAGTTCATCACGTCGAGCTTGACCCCGTTGAAGCTGCGCAGGGTCTTGAAGTTGACCACGCCGGACATCGCGTCCGAGCCGTAGATGGCCGAGGCCCCGCCGGTGATCGTGTCGACGCTGCCGATGATCGCGTCGGGCAGGATGTTCACGTCGACGTTGCCGAAGATGTCGGACACCGGCAGGCGGCGGCCGTCGAGCAGGACCAGGTTGCGGTTGGTGCCGAGGCCGTGGAGGTTGATCGAGGCGCGGCCGCCGGTGCCCTGGCCGCCGGTCGCGGCGTTGCCGCCCACGGTGAAACTCGGGATCTGGTTCAGCGCGTCCTGAAGGGTCGCCGCGCCGCTTTCCTTGATCGCTGCCTCGCCGATCGTGACGATCGGACTGACCGAGGCGTTGTTGGGCCGCTGGATCAGCGAGCCGGTGACGACGATTTCGTTCGCCTTCGCCGAATCGGCGTCCTCGGCCGCGGCGTCCTGCGCCAGGGCGGGCGTGGCCAGGGCGACGGCGCAGGAAAGCGCCGAAACGGTGAATGCTAGGCGTGAATTGATGGGTCGCATGGATACCCTCCCCTTATCCGACTCCCTTGGTCGGTTCGTGAGGTGCATTTATGTTACGAACTAGTTCCTGTCAATTTACTTCGACGGCCTTGTGGGCGCGATGGGCGAAGCGGTGCACGGCGGCGGCGCAGCCCGCGCAGATCAGCAGCGGCAGGCAATAGGCGGCGAACAGCACGGGCAGGGCGACCTTGGCCGCCATGAGCTGTCCGCCGAGCCAGGGGCCGACGATCGCGCCGCTCCGGCCGATGCCGATCGCCCAGCCGATGCCGGTGGCGCGGACCCGCGCGGGATAGGTCCCGGCGGCGAGCGGCCAGACCCCGTTGTAGCCGCCCTGGAGGAGGACCCCGATCAGGAAGGCGGTGCCCATGGTCGCGGCGACCGGCATCGCGACCGAGCCGAACCACAGCATGGCCGCGGCGGCCGCCACCAGCATCGCCGGGACCAGGCGGCCCAGCGGGATGCGCACCGCGAGCACGCTCATCCCCACCGTGCCGAGGAAGGCGCCGAGGTTGTAGAGCGCGCCCGCGTAGATCCCGTCGGTCTCGGACAGTCCGGCCTCGATCGACAGCTTCGGAATCCAGCTCACGATGAAGTAGAGCACCATCAGGCCGAAGAACACCGCGCCCCACAGTGCCAGGGTCCGCGCGCGGAAGGTCGGCGAGAATAGTTCCCTGACGCCGCCGTGCCGGTCCGCTGCGCCTGCCTTGCCCGGCACCGCGTCGGTCAGCAGGACCCAGGCGAGCGGGAACAGGACCACCGTGATCGCGCCCGCGCCAGCCAGCAGCCGGTGCCAGCCATAGACCGGCAGCAGGTGCGCGACGACCAGGCCGGTGAAGACCGCGGCGAAGGGATAGCCTGCCTGGACCAGCCCGACCGCGAGATCGCGGTGCCGCTCCGGCGCGCTCTCGGCCGCCAGCGCCGCCATGGCCGCGAGGACCGTGCCAATCCCGGTCCCGACGACGATCCGGAGGATGAAGAACTGCGTCACGCTATGCGCGAAGCCGCTGGCGACCATGCCCACCGACATCAGCGCCAATGCGGTCAGGATGATCCGGCGGCGGCCCAGCCGGTCGGCCAGTGGGGCGACGAACATGCCGCCGAGCGCCATTCCGAGCAGGCCCGCGCTGAACAGGGTGCCCATCACGTCGGCGCCGATCCCCCAGTCCGCCTGGATGCGCGGGGCGATGAACGAGAGGATCGTGACGTCGATCCCGTCGGCCATGTTGATCACGAAGCACAGCGCGACGATCGCGATGCCCCGGCGCGTCCAGTGGTCCGGGCCCGCCCCGGCGGCGTCGAGCGTGGTGACAGCCATGTTTTCCTCTTCCCGTCCAGTGCCGGAAGGACGCGACGGGACAGGCTGCCGGCCGCGCCGGACGCGCTCAGTCCAGCCGCGTCACCCAGGCGATTATGATGTCCCCGACCTGCTTCGCCCGCCGCTCGACTGCTTCGGGGCTGGTCATGTCGATCCCGAAGTTGTGGGCGAAGGTGAACTGGTTCGAGACGTTGTAGAAGCTCAACGCGGTCATGTTCATGTGCAGCTCGATCGGGTCGATCCCCGGGCGGAAGCTGCCCTCGGCCTCGCCCCGGGCGATGATCCGGCGGAGGATGTCGATGACCTTGCGGTTGCCCTGGGGCAGGTCCGCGATCTGCTTGAGGTGCTCGGCGCGGTGGATGTTCTCGTTCATCACCAGCCGGACCAGCTCGGGGTGCTGCGAGTGATAGCGCACCCCATGCTCGATCAGCCGGCGCAGCGCGTCGGTCGCGCTGCCCGATTCCACGTCGACCTTCTCCTCGCTGTCGCGCACCGCGCGGTAGGCGCGTTCGAGCACGGCGCGATAGAGCTCGTCCTTGCCCTCGAAGTAGTAGTAGATCTTGCGCTTGGTGGCGCGGCCCGCGATCTCGTCGATCCGCGCGCCGGCCAGCCCCTTCTCCACGAATTCCTGCGTCGCGACGTCGATGATCTGGCTGATGGCCTGTTCGCGCGCCTCGGCGTGGGAGCGGCGCGGCGGCTTGGCGGGCTTGGTCAAGGGCATCCCTCCGGGAAAACGGCTGCGGACGGCGCTCGCGCGCCACCCTGTGCGACCGTTAACGCCCTTTTCCGCCGCCGTCTGCACCGCTCTGCCCACATCCTTGATTTATGTTACGAACTAGTTCCTGTCATTTTTTGTTTTGTCAAGCGTCGGCCCATGCTAGGCGTCGGCGCAGCGGGGCAGACGACCTCGTGAATCGATTGGGAAGCAGGCGGCCAGTGAAGACCTCCATCGCCACGGTTTCGATCAGCGGCACCCTCGACGCCAAGCTGCGGGCGATCGCGGCGGCCGGCTATGACGGGGCCGAGATTTTCGAGAACGATCTGCTCTCCACCCATCTCGATGCGCGCGCGATCCGCGCCCTGATGGGCGACCTCGGCCTCGCCTGCACCATGTTCCAGCCGTTCCGCGACCTGGAGGGGCTGGCCGGCGAACTGCGCGCCCGCGCCTTCGACCGGCTGGAGCGCAAGTTCGACGTCATGGAGGAGCTCGGCACGGACCTGCTGCTGGTTTGCTCGAGCTGCTCGCCCCAAGCCGAGGGGGATCGCGAGCGCCTGGTCGCCGACCTCCGCGAAGCCGGCGAGCGCGCCGGGCGGCGCGGGCTGCGGATCGGCTACGAGGCGCTGGCCTGGGGCCGCCACGTCAACGACCATCGCGAGGCCTGGTCGCTGGTGCGCGATGCGGACCATCCCGCGCTCGGCCTGATCCTCGACTCGTTCCACTCGCTCGCGCGGCGGGTGCCCTCGAGCAGCATCGGCGACATCCGGCCGGAGAAGCTGTTCATCGTCCAGGTCGCGGACGCGCCGGTGCTCGACATGGACTACCTCGGCTGGAGCCGCCATTTCCGCTGCATGCCGGGGCAGGGCGAGTTCCCGCTCGACGACTGGGCCGAGGCGATCCGCCGGATCGGCTATCAGGGCTACTGGAGCCTGGAGATCTTCAACGACCGCTTCCGCGCCGGCTCGGCCAGCGGCGTGGCGCTCGACGGTTATCGCTCGCTGCGCCTGCTCGAAGGCGGGATCGAGCATCCGGCCTCGACCGCCGCCGCCCTGCCGCCACGCGCCAGGCCGAGCGCGATCGAGTTCATCGAGTTCGCCGCCAGCCACGAGGAGGCCGAGGCGCTCGGCGCAATGCTCCGCCCGCTCGGCTTCCGCCCGACCGCGCGCCACCGCAGCAAGGACGTGACCCGCTGGACGCAAGGGGACCTGAACCTGGTCGTCAACTGCGAGCCGGAGGGTCTCGCCCACAGCTTCGACGTAGTCCATGGCGCCTCGGTCTGCGCGATCGGCCTGGCGCTCGACGACGTGCCCGGCACTCTCGCCCGCGCCGACGCGATGCGCATCCCGCGCTTCGAGCAGGCGCTCGCGCCCGACGAATGGCCGATCCCCAGCGTCCGCGGGGTCGGCGGGAGCCTGCTCTACTTCGTCGATGCCGCCAGCCGCGAGGCGATGTGGGCGCACGAGTTCCCGCATCCGCTGGAGCCGGCCGGCGAGGCGCGGCTCATCGCCTTCGACCACATCGCCCAGACCATGCAGTTCGAGGAGTTCCTGAGCTGGCTGCTGTTCTACGTCTGCCTCTTCGATGTCCGCAAGACGCCGCAGCTCGACATCGCCGACCCCATGGGCCTGATCCAGAGCCAGGCGGTCGAGACGCCGGACAGCGGCGTCCGCTTCACGCTCAACGGCTCGCTCGCCCACCAGTCGCTGAGTTCGCGGTTCATCCAGAACTATTTCGGTGCGGGGGTCCAGCACATCGCCTTCGCCTGCGACGACATCTTCGCCGCGGTCGATGCGGGAATCGCCGGCGGGCTGGAGCGGCTGGAGATCCCGCGCAACTACTACGACGACCTCGCAGCGCGCTGGGGCCTAGATCCCGCGCTGGTCGAGCGGATGGCCGCGCGCGACATCCTCTATGATCGTGATGGCGAGGCCGAATACTTCCAGTTCTACAGCCGTGCCTTCGCCCGGCGCGTGTTCTTCGAGCTCGTCGAGCGGCGCGACTACACCGGATACGGCGCGGTCAACGCCCCGATCCGGCTCGCCGCCCAGGCGCGGCACAAGCCCGAATTCCTCGATTGACCAAGGGAGAGATGGTCCGATGATTGCCAAGATGACCTTCCGGCTGCTCGGCGCCACCGCGGCGCTCAGCTTGGCCTGCACCGCATTCGCCGCGCCGCCGCGCGTGTTTCCGGTCGCCGACCGGCCGGTGCTCGAGGACCGGATGCCCAATCCGCCGATCGCCTTCCCTGGGGGCGTGAAGGCCTGGCGCGACGTGGTCTATCAGACGGTGCCCGGTTATCGCCCGCAGATCGTCGACATCTACGTGCCCGCCGGGGCCGGGCAGCATCCGCTGGTGCTCTACATCCACGGCGGCGGCTGGCGTGCCGGGCATACCCGCCATTCGGGCGCTCTGGCCGACTTCCCCAAGGTTCTCGCCGCGCTCGCCGCCGAGGGCTTCACCGTCGCCAGCCTGGAGTATCGCCTGTCGGAGGAAGCCCGCTTCCCCGCGCAGTTGCAGGACGCCAACGCCGCGCTCCGCTTCCTGCGCGCCCATGCCCAGGAATACAGGATCGACCCCGCCCGCGTCGGCGTCTGGGGCGGCTCGGCCGGCGGCCATCTCGCCGCGCTGACCGCCACGACCTGCCGCGACACCGCGCTCGATCCGGCGGCGGCGAACGACGGCTGCGTCCAGGCCGCCGTCACTTGGTACGGCGTGTTCGACTTCGCCGCGATGGCCGCCACGCCGGACGGCAACGCGGCGGGCAAGAGCCTGCTCGGCTGCCCGGGCCCCTGCGACGAGGAGAAAATCCGCCAAGTCAGCCCCGTCGCCCACATCGACGCCAAGGACCCGCCCTTCCTGCTGATCCACGGGACCGAGGACAAGACCGTGCCCGTCGCCCAGTCGCGCCTCGGCGAGGCGGCGCTGCGCCGGGCCGGCGTGCCGGTCGAGGCGATCTACATCGACGGGGTCGACCACAGCTTCATCGGTAAGACCCCGGCGCAGACCCGCGAGGCGACCCTGCGCGCGACCAATGCCACCTTCGATTTCTTCCACGCCAGGCTGGGAGTGCCGGTAAAGTGATTCGCCGCCTGCTGACCGCGCTGGCCTTGACGCTGGCCCCCGCCGCCCAGGCCGCGCCGGTCCGGGTCGACGGCGGCCTGGTGGAGGGCGTCGCGCTGCCCTCGGGCGTCAGGGCCTGGCTCGGCGTGCCCTTCGCCGCGCCGCCGCTGCGCGAGTTGCGCTGGAAGGCGCCGCAGCCGGTCCAGCCCTGGCCGGGCGTCTTCCACGCCGACCGCTTCGCACCGGAATGCCTCCAGCCGCTGCGCTCGCCGCGCCAGAACCACTATTTCGGCAACGAGGCGACCAGCGAGGACTGCCTCTACCTGAACGTCTGGGCGCCGCCGCAGGTGGAGAAGCTGCCGGTGGTCGTGTGGATCTACGGCGGCGGGTTCAACATCGGCTCGGCCGCCATGGCCAACTATTCGGGCGAGCCGCTGGCGCGGGCCGGGGTGGTGCGGGTCAACCTGGCCTACCGGGTCGGTCCGCTCGGCTTCCTCGCCCATCCCGAGCTGTCCCGCGAATCCGGCTACGGCGCCTCGGGCAACTATGGGCTGATGGACCAGATCGCGGCGCTGCAATGGGTGCAGCGGAACATCGCCAAGTTCGGCGGCGATCCGGCGAACGTCACCATCGTCGGGCAGTCGGCGGGGTCGATGTCGGTCGCCCTGCTGCAAATGAGCCCCGCGGCCAAGGGCCTGTTCGCCAAGGCGGTGGGGATGAGCGGCAGTCCCTTCGGCGGGATGCTCGGCCCGGTGCCGCAGGCGACGGCCGAGGCGCAAGGCATGGCGCTCCAGCGCGAGCTCGGCGCGGCCTCGCTCGCCGACCTGCGCGCCCTGCCGGGCGACAAGGTGGCCGCCGCCGTCGCTCCACGCGATCCGATCGTGATCGACGGCCGCTACGTGACCGGCAGCGCCGAGGAGGTCTTCGCCGCCGGGCGGCAGAACGACGTGCCGGTGCTGATCGGCTATACCCGCGACGAGAGCTTCCGCCCCTTCGGGCCGATCAAGGACCGCGCGGCCCTGGCGCAGGCGCTGGAGGAGCGGTTCGGCAAGTCCGCCGCTGCGATCCTCGCCGCCTATGACGGGGCCGATCCGGCCCGGGCCGCCGCCGACATCGCCCGCGACGCGACGGTCGGCCGCCAGATGGCCGACTGGGCGCGCTTCCAGCAGCGCTACGGCAAGGCCCCGGCCTATGCCTACCTGTTCGCGCGGCGGCAGCCCTATGCCCTGGGGATCACCTTCAGCGACCACGATCCGGCGACGGTCGGAGCCTATCATACCGGCGACGTGCCCTACTGGCTGCGGACCCGCGACGCGCTGAACCTGTTCCGCACGACCCGCGTCTGGGAGCCGGCGGACCTTTCGCTGGAGGCGGAGATGTCCGCCGCGCTATTGGCTTTCGCCGCCCAGGGCCGCCCGGCGAGCCCGGGGCTCGGCCCCTGGCCCGCTTTCACGCCGCATGCGCCGCGGCTCGTCTGGCTGGGCGAGCGGAGCCGGGTGACGGACTGGCCGCACTATGCCGACATTGCCCTTTTCGCCGGAGCCGGAGCGGCCCCGCGTCCGGTGGGCGGAAAGCCGCGCGATTGAGGCGGCTTGCCTGCCTTGCGCCGCTGCTCCTGCTCGGCGCGGCCGCGGGCGGCGGGATGCCGCCGGGCGAGGGCTGCGCGCCCGACAGCGACCTCGCCTATCTCTGCGGGCCGGAGAAGCCCGAGGACCTGCTGACCCTGCCCGGCGACAAATGGTTGGTCGCCAGCGGCTTTGCGCCGGGCGCGGGCCTCAAGCTGGTCGATCGGGAGCGGCGCAGCTTCCGCCGCTGGTATACCGGGGCGGAAGACCAGATCGCCTGGGATCGCGGACGCTTCGCCGATTGCCCCGGTCCGCTCGATCCGGCGCTATTCAACGCCCGCGGCCTGGCCCTGCGCGAGGTCGGGCGCGGCGAGCGGGAGCTGCTGGTCGTCAACCACGGCGGCCGGGAAGCGATCGAGGTCTTCGGCATCTCCATCGGCGGCGGCGAGCCCCGGCTGACCTGGCGCGGCTGCTGGCCGATGCCGCTTGGCCAGGTCGGCAATGCCGTGGCCAGCTTCTCCGACGGCACGGTGCTCGTCACCGTCCTGACCCGCCCCGGAACCACGATCGCCGATTTCGTCCAGGGCCGGGTCACGGGCGGCGTCTGGGGGTTGCGCCCGGGGAGCAAGGGTTTCGTCCTCCTCCCCGGCACGGAGCTGCCCGGCAACAACGGGCTGGAGGTCGATCCCGACGACCGCCATTTCTACGTCGTCGCCTTCGGCTGGCATGCGGTGGTCGTCTATGATCGCCGCGACACCCGCCGCCCGGTGAGGCGCTTCGTCGCGCCCGATTTCATGCCCGACAACATCCACTGGACCGGCGGCCGGCTGCTGCTGGCCGGAATGCGCTATGACGAGCCGGCCTGCGGCGGCCTGCGCAAGGTGATCGACGGCCAGGCCGATCCGATGCTCTGCCACCGGGGCTGGGTGGTCGGGGAACTCGATCCCGCCCAGGGGCGCATCGCCACCTTTGCCTATGGCGGCCCCCAGGCGGGCTTCAACGGCCTGTCGACCGCGGCGCTGGCGGGCGGCGAGCTGTGGCTGGGCTCCTATCAGGCGGGCCGGCTGGCCATCGTCAGGGCGCCTGCTGCTCGCTAGGAACCGGCTGGATCACGCGCCCGGCTTTTCCCAATAGCGGGTGTGGCAGGTCTGGCACGCCTCGTTGAGGTTCTGGGCGAGGTCGCGGGTCTGTTGCAGGTCGCGCGCGACGGCTGCGGCCTGAAGCTCGTGCGCGTCGTCGGCCAGCTTCCCGGACAGCGCGCGGAACCAGTCGGGATTGGCGTCGAGCCGGGCCTGGATCTCGTCGCGGTCGGCGAAGCCGGGCTCCACGGCGGTATGGGCACCCACCTTGAGCGTCCGGGCCGCGGCCATGTCGCGCGAGGCGCGCTCCAGCGACTGGGCGGCGCGCGTGATCTTCGCCCAGGCCCGCGCGTTCATCAGCGCGGGGTCGAGCCCTCCGGCCTCGCTCTTGGCGTTGTCGCTGACCTCCCAGATCGCCATCGCGGCGGGATTGATCCGGCGGACCATCGCGTCGTGGGTCTCGACCGTGCCGGCCTCGCTTGCCCGGGGCACGGTCTGGCATGAGGTGAGCAGGACGGCGGCGGCCGCTAGGGTGATGGTCTGGCGCAAGGCGTGTATCCGAATGGCATCCGTGGGGAGGATTCCCCGCCCGTCGATAGTCCGCCAGGGCGCGGTCCGACGGTATTCGTAACATTCCGTAGGGTCTTGGTATGCGAACCTAGGCGGCGATGTCCTTCAGGTGCGCCGCGATCAGGTGCGGCCGGGCCAGGGCCTGATTGAGGGCATAGGGCCACCAGCCGGGCCCGAACGGCAGGTAGAGCCGCACCGGCCCCCCCAGGCGGCGCGCGATGGCCGTGGTC
The DNA here is from genome assembly GCA_938005655.1 of uncultured Novosphingobium sp. Classification (GTDB taxonomy): domain Bacteria; phylum Pseudomonadota; class Alphaproteobacteria; order Sphingomonadales; family Sphingomonadaceae; genus Novosphingobium. The sequence continues at coordinate 11,514 of CALLNA010000145.1, read as the reverse complement.
CGGCGGCGCGGCAGCCCGCGTAGCTGCTCCAGCGTGCAGGGCGTGCCGGCGGCGAGGAGCAGGCCGAGCGCGCGCTCGACCAGGGCGAGATCGTGCGAGGCCACCGCCACGGGCGCGGCGCGCCCGGCGAGACGCGCGGTCAGGTCGAGATAGGCGCTGGCGATGTCCTCAGGGTCGGCCTCGGCATCGGCCCATTCCCCTTTGACCAGCCGGAGCGGCGCCGACAGGTCGCGGAAGCGCATGGCGTCCGCCGGGCTTCGCCGCCAGCGGGCGGGCAGGGCGCAGCCCGTCGCCGGATGCTCCGCCAGCAGCGCCTCGGCGAGATCGAGCGTGGCGTCCGCCTGGCCCGGCGCATGGGCGTCGAACACGATGGCCATGCCCGCCGCCTTGGCCGCCTCGGCGATGTCGCGGATGCGCCGTGCGTCGAAGCCGAGGGCGGGGGCCTTGAGCGAAAGATAGCGGTCGCCCGGCTGTGATTTCGCCAGGGCCAGCGCCGCCAGGTTGGCCTCGGCGACCGTTGCGGCGTCCGCCGCATCGTCGTGGAAATAGCCCAGCGCGGTGCCGATGCCGCGTCGATGCAGGCGGGTGCCGCGTTTCAGCACCGCCGCCGCGTCGGGCGCCGGCAGCATCCGGCCCGCGATGCCGGGCAAGGCGTAGCGCGCGCGGCGCAGGGCGGACCACAGCGCCCGCGTCATCCTCCGCGCCGTGCCAGCCGGTGCGACAGGCAGGAGAAGGCGTCGCTCGCCGCCGCCCAGGCTCCGCGCAGGTTGGCGGGATAGGTCCGCAGGCGCAGGCAGGGGAGCTGCTCCCTGGTCCAGAAGGTCGAGATCCAGTCCTCGGTGTTGCCGAGCAGCTCATAGCGCTCCAGCCCGCGCGTGGCGGCATGGCCGATCGTGTGCAGCATCAGCAGGTTGCCGGGGGAGCAGTCGCGGAACGCCGCGTCGTAGCCGATCTTGAACAGCCAGAACCGGCCGTCCCATTCCAGCGCCAGTTGCATCGCCACGGCCTGGCCGCCGATCCGCATGAAGGCGATCCGGCAGAGCCCGTCCTCGGCCGCCGCGCGGAAGAACCGTTGGAAGAAATCGTGCTTGCGCCGGTCGACGCCGATCGCCGTGCCGGATTCCTTCTTCCAGCTCCGCAGCTCCACCGCCACGGCTTCGGTGAACAGCGCGTCGAACTCGGCGGGCGTCGGGGCGAGGACCTCGTAGGCGACCGTCCCGTGCCGTTCCGCCTTGCGCGCTGCCCGGCGGAAGTCCGACTGGCGGCCCGAGTTGAACCGCGTCGCGGGATCGGCCCAGCTCGCGTCGAGGGTGATGACCGGCCGGGCGACGGCGGGACGCAGGGAGACCCACCCCTTGCCCTGCATCGCCGCCTGGACGGCGGGGATCAGCGGCGATTCCGCCGGGATGCGGTCGAACGACAGCGGGCGGGGCTGCCGCGCCAGCCCCTCGGCCAGCGCGGCCATGGCCTCGGCCGAGCCGGCCAGGGCGTCGACCGGCTCGAACACCTCCCGCGAGCCGACGATCCGCCAGCGGGCGAAGCGTTCCTTGCCGCGGCACAGCGGGACGACGGCGAGCGTGCCGTCGGCGGCCAGCCCCACCATCTCCTCGACCACTGCGTCGGCGAGGAAGGTCTCGGCGGCGGCAAGGAAGCAGGCGAGCTGGGTGGGCATATGCGCGAAGGCTTCGAGCCCGAGCGAGGATGCGACCCCGCCAGGCTCGCGCGCCAGCGGCTGTCTGCTCGCCAGCAATGTGCGCAACGATTCCAATTGCATGGCTGGCCCCCGTTCCACCACACCATGACAGGGACCGCTTAAGGAATGGTCGACGCGCGGTTAGCGCCGCGCGCCAGGGCTTTCAGGCCCGCGTTGCTAGCCGACCATGTCCTCCAGCTCGCGGCCCTTGGTCTCGTGCACGGCGCGCAGGACGAAGCCGAAGGAGAGCAGCGCAAACAGCGTATAGGCCGCATAGGTCACGGGCAGGCCGATGTTCTGCGCCAGCCAGGGGAAACTGGAGCTGACCGCGAAGTTGGCCAGCCATTGCGCCGCGCCGGCCACGGCGAGGGCGGAGCCGCGCATCTGGTTGGGGAACATCTCGCCCAGCATGACCCACATGACCGGGCCCCAGCTCAGGTTGAAGAAGACCACGTAGATATTGGCGGCGAGCAGGGCGGTCGTGCCGACGCCCGCGGGCAGGGTGACGTGGCCCTCGACAATGGTCCCCTGGGCGAAGGCCCAGGCGAGGATGCCCAGCGTCACCGTCATGCCCAGCGAGCCGATCAGCAGCAGCGGGCGGCGGCCGAGCTTGTCGATCAGCGCGATCGAGAGCAGGCAGGCGAGGATCGAGACCGTGCCCGAGACGATGTTGATCTTGAGCGCGTCGGCCTCGCTGAAGCCGACCGCCTGCCACAGCACCGCGCCGTAGTAGAACACCACGTTGATGCCGACCAACTGCTGGAACACGGCTAGGCCGATGCCGACCCAGACGATCGGCCGCCAGCCGCCGCCCGGCTTGCGGATATCGGCCAGGCTCGGCGCGTGGTCGCGGGCGAGCGAGGCCTGGATCTCGGGCACCTTGGCTTCGGCCGAGCCGGGGCCGAGCAGCCGGTCGCGCACCGCGCCGGCCTCGGCCACGCCGCCCTTGGCGACGAGGAAGCGCGGGCTTTCGGGGACCAGCAGCAGGGTGACTAGGAACAGGATCGCGGGCACCGCCTGGACCCAGAACATCCACCGCCAGGCGGCCTGCCCGCCCCAGAACGCGCCGAGCGAGGAGCCCGCCGCGCCCGCCAGGTAGTAGTTGGCGAGGAAGGCCCCGGTCAGGCCCGAGATAATCATCACCTGCTGGACGCTCGACAGGCGGCCGCGGACATGGGCGGGCGTCACCTCGCTGATATAGACCGGTGAGAGGACGCTCGCCGCGCCCACCGCGGCCCCGGCGAAGAAGCGGGCGATGGCGAGCACCAGGGCCGAGGGCGCCGCGCCCGAGGCGAGCGCGCTGACGATGAACACCGCGGCGGCGAGCATCATCACGCTGCGGCGGCCAAAGATGTCGGCGAAGCGCCCGGCGAGGAACGCGCCAAGGGCGCAGCCCGGCAGCAGCGCGGAGACGGTCAGCCCCAGCGCGCCCTCGCTAAGGCCGAAGGTGTGCCGCAGCCCGTCCTGGGTGCCGTTGATCGCGCCGGAATCGTAGCCGAACATGAAGCCGCCGATCGTCGCGACCGCGACGATCAGGCCGATGAAGCCGGCGTTGTAGCTCTTGGGCACAGACATATTCGCTCTCCCCACCCGTCCTGATTTGCGAGCGCTATCAGCGGGGAAGGCAAAGTCAATTGGCTGCGCGGGCTTGTCGGCAAGCTGATGATAGCGCTATCCGAAGTGGGAGGGGCGGTCGCCCGCCCTGCAAGGGAGGATAGGATGTCCGCCGACGAAGCTCCGCAGCGTGCAGGCCCTTGCTGATGGTCGAGCTTGCGGCAGGCGACTACCGGCTGAGCGCCGCCCCGGAGCGCGGCGGCGCGATCCTGCGGCTCGACTGGCGCGGGCGGCCGCTCATGCGCCCGGCCTGCGGCCCGTCGATCCTCGATGCCGCCTGCTTCCCCCTGGTGCCCTTTTCCAACCGCATCGCGAACGGCCGTTTCGTAATCGGTGGCCGCGAGGTGCGCCTGCGACCGAACTTTCCGGGAAGCGACCACCCGCATCCGCTCCACGGCTTCGGCTGGCTCGCGGCATGGCGGGTGCTTCGCCAGGACGCGCGGTCGGTCGCGATGGAGCATGTCCATCCCGCCGGGGAGTGGCCCTGGGCCTATCGCGCCGAGCAGCTGCTGGCGCTCGACGAGGCCGGGCTGACCATGCATCTGGCGGCGACCAACACGGGCGATCAGGCCATGCCGCTGGGCCTCGGCTTCCACCCCTATTTCCCGCGCGATCCGGATACCCGCTATCGCGGCCTCCACCGCGGCGAGTGGCGCAACGACGCGGATTGCCTGCCGCACTCGCTGGACCTGCGCGACGAGCCGCGGGACTGGTGGGGCGGGGCGCCGGTCGGCGCGCGGCCGGTCGACACGGCCTATGCCGGCCGCGCCGGGCCGCTCGAGATAGCCTGGCCGAGCCGGAACCTGTCGCTCCGGCTCGAATGCTCGGATGAATTGACCAACACCGTCGTCTATACCCCGGCCGGAGAGGACTTCTTCTGCGTCGAGCCCGTCAGCAACGCGACCGACGCCTTCAACCGCGGCGAGGGCCGGATGCTCGAACCCGGCGCGACCATAGAGGTGTCGGTCAGGTTGACGGCGGCGACGATCGATTGACCATGCCGGCCAAGTGGGCTTGAACCCGGTTCCTGAAGGAGCCTGACATGAAGCTGGAATCGATCGCCCTCCACCACGGCTACACCTCGGAGCCGCCCACGCGCTCGGCGGCGGTGCCGATCTACCAGACGACCTCCTACACCTTCGACGATACCCAGTACGGGGCCGACCTGTTCGACCTCAAGATCGCGGGGAACATCTACACCCGGATCATGAATCCGACGACCGCGGTGATCGAAGCGCGCGTGGCGGAGATGGAGGGCGGGATCGCCGGGCTCGGCCTCGCCTCGGGCATGGCGGCGATCACCTATGCGATCCAGACCATCGCCGGGGCGGGCGACAACATCGTGTCGGTCGCGCAGCTCTATGGCGGTACCTACAACCTGTTCAAGCACGCCTTCCCGCGTCAGGGGATCGAGGCGCGCCTGGTCGACGGCGAGGACTTCGCGGCGCTCGAAGCGGCGATCGACGGGCAGACCAAGGCCGTGTTCCTGGAATCGATCGGCAACCCGGCGGGCAACATCGTGGATATCGAGCGGGTGGCGCAGATCGCCCACCGCCACGGCGTGCCGGTGATCGTCGACAACACCGTCGCCACGCCCTTCCTCTGCCGCCCGATCGACTTCGGCGCGGATATCGTGATCCATTCGCTGACCAAGTACATCGGCGGCCACGGGACCACGCTCGGCGGGATGATCGTCGACAGCGGGCGGTTCGACTGGACCGCCGACAAGCAGCGCTTCGCGATCCTCAACGAGCCCGATCCCTCCTATCACGGCGTCGTCTATACCGAGGCGCTGGGAGCGGCGGCCTTCATCGGCCGCGCCCGCGTCGCGCCGCTGCGCAACACCGGGGCGGCGCTCGCCCCGCACAGCGCCTTCCTCCTGCTGCAAGGGCTGGAGACCCTGGGGCTGCGGATGGAGCGGCATTGCGAGAACGCGCAGAAGGTGGCCGAATACCTGAAAGCCCATCCGAAGGTGCGCTGGGTCAACTACGCGGGCTTGCCGGACAGCAAGTTCCACGCCCTCGCGCAACGGCTGACCCGCGGCAAGGCCTCCGGAATCCTGAGCTTCGGGATCGAGGGCGGCAAGGAAGCGGGCGCGGCGTTCATCGACCGGCTACAGATGATCCTGCGGCTGGTGAACATCGGCGACGCCAAGTCGCTCGCCTGCCATCCGGCCACGACGACCCACCGCCAGCTCTCCGACGAGGAACTGGCCATGGCGGGGGTCAGCCAGGACCTCGTCCGGCTGTCGGTCGGGATCGAGCACGTCGACGACATCATCGCCGACATCGAGCAGGCGCTGGCGGCAGTATAGCTGCGCTGCTTGCCCCTTTTGGCAAGGCCGCAACCTGAAGACGCCTATTGGGTGAAGCAGGTTTCCGAGACCCTCGACCGGCTGATCACGAACCCCACCATGACGGATTGATGCGTCCGGGGCGGGCGCGTAGCGCGGATCGCAGCGCGCCTTGCCGGAATCGACGCGCTCAGCCGTCGAGCGAGCGCCAGTCGCGCGTCACCAGGCGCTCCTGGATCGCGGTGCGGGTTTCCAGCTCGCCGTTGCGGATCCAGTGCCAGGTCCGGCAGCGGGTCTGGCCGTCGTCGGCAAGCTGGATCATCTCGTAGAGATAGAGCGCCTCGTCGCCGGTGCGCTGCCAGTAGAGCATGATCGTGCGGTTGTACTGGTCGAGCGGCACCTCGGCCGCCCAGCCGACGATCAGTTCGTTGTTCCACCAGATCCGCCCGTCGCGGTACTCCGCGGGAAAATCGCGGATGTCGGTGCGGCCGTCGGCCCAGGTGTAGTGGTTGGTCTGGTGATAGGGGTGGGGGCCGTTGTCGGGCAGGCGGCAGAACAGCCGCGACTTGTGCTCGTCGACCTTTTCCCCGGCCGCGTTGTAATAGGTGTAGGTGCCGTCCCACACGCCCTCGTGGCGGGCCAGCAGCGGCATTTCCTCGCGAATACCCATGGTCATCCTTCCGTCCGTTGAAGCTGCGGCAATTCGGTTGAGATGCGCCTCGCTCCCCGCGCCTCGGAATCGGGGGAAGGCGTCGATTTGTCCTAGATTTAGGCGTATTCGTAGCTTCATCGGGTTTCCGGCACAAGCCTGGAACGATAAAATGTCCGGACAAATTTTTGTTGAGCCGAGCAGTGGCGCTGCTAGTCTGGCGGCCCGAGAGACGGTGACGAGGAGAGAGGCCGATGCTGCCCAGGTTCGGCACCTTGCCCGGCGAGCGGCGCGGCTATGTCGACGCTGGCGGTGGGCAGGTGCACTATCGCGAAATGGGGACGGGGCCGGCCGTGCTGCTGTGCCATCAGGCGCCGTGGGCCGCGATCCAGTTCCACCGCATCATGCCGTTGCTCGCTGCCGCCGGCTATCGCGCGGTCGCGCCCGACCTGCCGGGCCACGGCCTGTCCGATCCGCTCGATCTCCCCGCGGTCGCGGGCTTCGCGGCGATCATCCCGCCGCTGCTCGACGCGTTGGGGGAAGCGCGGGCGGCGCTGGTCGGGCATCATGGCGGGGCGCTGGTCGCGGGCCATGCGGCGGCCGCCTACCCGGATCGCGCAGCGGCGCTGATCCTCGACAACGCGCCGTTCTATTCGGACGAGGAGCGCGAAGGCCGGCGCGCGAAGGCCGGCGACGCGCTGCCCGCGCTCGCGCCGGATGGTGGGCACTTCACCGACCGCTGGGCCCTGGCGCGGCGCTTCGGCGATCCGGGATGGAGCGACGAGACGGTGCACCTGTCGGTCCTGACCTATTTCGCCAACGGCCCCAGCACCGAGCACGCCCACGTCGCGGCCCCGGCGCACGACTTCGCCGCCGACCTGCCGCGCATCTCATGCCCGACGCTGGTCCTGGCGGGGCGCGCCGACCCACTCCACCCGATGGCGGCGCGGCTCCTCGCGCGGCGGCCCGACTGGGCCAGCGCGGAGCTGCCCGGCGGCGCATCGATGACGACCGACCGGGTCGAGGAATGGGCGGTCCCGGTGCTTGATTTCCTGCGCCAGTGCTGGGCGCCCCGGCCATGAAGGTCCGCAACCCGCGCACCGGCGAGGAGGACTATGCGATCGCTCCGCTCGACGTCGCAGCCCTGCGCGAGGTCGCGGGCGACCTGCGCGCGCGGCAGCGGACCTGGGCGGCGCTGACTGCCGAGGCGCGCGCGGCGCGCCTGAGCGAAACGGCGGCGACGATCGCGCGGCATGGCGATGCGCTGGCCGAGGCGCTGACCGCCGACACCGGGCGGCGCGCGGCCTCGCTGATGGAGGTCGCGGGGATCGGCCGGATGTCCGCGCACTGGGCGGCGCGCGCACCGGAGGTGATCGCGGCGGCGGTGGGTGGAACCCGGCCGAGCGCGACGCCCGGCATCGCGATCACGCCGCGCCTCGTGCCCTATCCGCTGGTGGGGGTGATCAGCCCGTGGAACTTCCCGCTGATCCTCGCTCTGATCGACGCGATCCCGGCGCTGGCGGCGGGATGCGCGGTGCTGGTCAAGCCGTCCGAGGTCACGCCGCGCTTCATCCGCCCGCTGATGGCGGCGTTGGACGAGGTGGCCGATGTGCCGCTGGCCTTGGTCGAGGGCGATGGGGCGACCGGGGCGGCGCTGGTCGGCGTGGTCGACTACGTCTGCTTCACCGGATCGGTCGCGACCGGGCGGAAGGTGGCGGCCGCGGCGGCGGCGGCCTTCGTCCCGGCCAGCCTGGAGCTTGGCGGCAAGGACCCGATGATTGTCCTCGCCTCGGCCGATCCGGTCGCGGCGGCGGGGATCGCGCTGCGGGCCTCGGTGGTCAACGCCGGGCAGGCCTGCCAGTCGATCGAGCGGGTCTATGTCGCGCGCGCGATCCTGGCGCCGTTCCTCGACGCGCTGGTCGCGCAGGCCGGGGCGGCGAGGCTCAACGCGGAGGACATCGGCAGGGGCGAGATCGGCCCCTTCATCTTCGCCCGGCAGGCGGAGATCGTCCAGGCGCAGATCGACGATGCGGTCGCGCGTGGCGCGCGGGTCCTGGTCGGCGGCCGGGTCGAGCGGCACGGCGGCCTCTGGCTGCGCCCGACCGTGCTGGTCGACGTGACCCCCGACATGGCGGTCATGCGCGAGGAGACCTTCGGCCCGGTCATCCCGGTCACGCCCTTCGACAGCGTCGAGGAGGCGCTGGCCCTCGCCAATGTCGGGGAGTTCGGCCTGTCGGGCGCGGTGATCGCGGGCACGACGGAGGAGGCCGAGGCGGTGGGCGCGGGGCTGGAGGTCGGCGCGATCTCGATCAACGACGGCGCCCTGACGGCGATGGTCTGGGACGCGGAGAAAAACAGCTTCGGCCTCTCGGGCATGGGGCCGTCGCGGATGGGCGACAGTGGCCTGACGCGGTTCTTCCGCCGCCGGTCGCTGCTGCGCCAGACCGGCCAGGCCCTGCCGCTCGCCGCCTATGCGGAGGATGCGGCGCGGGAGGGCTGATCGGGGCGGAGCGGCCCTGCGCTCCTCACGCCTCGCGCAATTCCTTGCTGATGTCCTCCATCGGCCGCTCGTCGGCTTCCATCGCTTCCATCGCCTGGGTCACGCCGCGCATGATGCGGGCGATATAGGCCTTGGTCTCGACCCCGCGCTCGTAGGCCTGGGCCGCGTCGGGGGTGAAGCCCTCGATCGCCTCGCGCTGGAGCGTGCCGCCGGATTCGAGCAGCCGCTCGACCGTGTCGAGCCGCTGGCGCACCGCCGACAGTTCCGCGACCAGCGCCATGGTGATCGACATCAGCCGGTCGGTGGCGAAATCGTCGAAATAGTCCGGGCGCTTGCCCTTGGCGCGCTTCGCCGCGCGGGCGATCCAGTCGATGTCCTCGGTCATGCCGGCTTCCATGCTCCATAGGCGTGCCAGACGGCGGCGCGGCCGTGGTCCTCGCCCTCGCCGTCCTTGGCGCGGGGGAAGATCGTCTCGTCCACCACCGCGCGGACGCCGGTCTCGAAGATCGCCTCGGAGGGGAAGCCGGTCTCGACCATGATGCCGCGCAGGTCGAGCGCGTGCATCGCCGACCAGAACGGCTCGTTGTTGTTGAAGGCGTCCCAGTCGCGGATGAACTGCTCGTAGAGCGGCATCGCCTCGGAATATTGTGGCTGCTCGAGGTGGAACATCAGCCCGCCCGGCGCGAGCACGCGATAGCCCTCGCGGATGATGCGCGGCAGGGCGGTGCCCGACAGCTCGTGCAGGAACATCGTCGTCTGCACCCAGTCGAAGCTCTCGTCGGCGAAGGCGTGCATGTCCTCCGCGTTCATCTGGACGAAGCTGAGGTTGCGCGCGCCGAGCGCCTGGGCCCGGGCATGGCCGTAGCGCAGTACGGGCGCGGCGGTGTCGATCGCCACCACCTCCGTATCCGGAAAGGCGAGCGCCAGAGGCACGATGTTGTGCCCGATCGTGCAGCCGATATCGAGGATGCGGCGCGGCGTCCAGCCGGGGCGCTCCTTGCGGATCCACTCGACCAGGGCCTGCCCGCCGCCGTCGCTGAGCGCGCCGAGCGCCCCGGCGGTGGTGGCGAAGAAGCCGCAATCGTAGTTGGCCCCGGCCGAGACGTCGCCGGGGCGCTCCTCGCCGTGATAGCTGCCGGGCATGCAGTGGATGTCGACCGCCGCCTGATAGCGCGGCACGGAGACGCTGTCGTCGAGCCGGAGCGTGTCGCGGCCTTCGTTGAACTGCCGGGTGCGGGCGTCCAGCTCGTCGAGCTGGCGGAGCGCGATCTGCCGCCCGTTGTGCTGGCGCATCTCCATCGAATTGCGCTTCAGCGCCGACCAGAAGCGGTGCCAGGGGTCCCGGTTCATCGCCCGGCGGATCTCGAAGCGGTCGCGCGGCTCGCGGCCGTGCTCCTTGACGAAGGCGGGCAGGACCCGGCCGTCATAGGCGCGCTTGTTGCCGGGGCCGAGCGTCGTCGCCATGAACTTGTTGAAATTGGCCAGGAAGTCGAACCGCGCCGCCTCGTCGTGGCCCGGCTCGGGGAACAGCGCATGGCGGGCGACCGCGGTATAGGGCGGGGCGACGTCGTGCTTCATATCAGGCCCTCCTTCGCGAGGCGTTCGATCGCGGCGTCGTGCGCGCGCTGGAAATGGGCGCGGTCGGGCACGACCAGGCCGCCGTCCGCGCCGATCAGGCTGTCGGCCGCCTGCACCGATCCCGCATAGGCCGGGGCGAACAGCTCCAGCCGCTGGCGGGCGAGCTGGTTGGTCATGCCCGGCTTGCGGCGCTGGGCGCGCAGCGCGCCGAGATCGAGGTCGGCGAAGGCGGTGAAGGTCTCGCCCGCGTTCGATTCGGCCAGGACCTGGCCCTTGAAGTCGACGATCTGCGAATTGCCGTCGGCCGAGGCGAGCGGCATCGCCATGCCGCTGATCCCGGCGGTGTTGGCCGAGACGACATAGGCGATGTTCTCGAAGGCCCGTGCCCGCCGCGCCACCGCCTTGGGCGTGGCGAGGGGGGAGCCGATCTCCGACGAGGAGTGGACGAAGACCTCCGCCCCGCGCAGCGCATGGGCGCGGGCGATCTCCGGATAGAGGATTTCCTCGGAGGCGATGGCGGCGAGGTTGCCGATCTCGGTCCGCGCCACGGGGAACACCCCGTCGATGCCGTAGATGTCGAGATAGCGGGACCATACGTCGTGCGGCGTCGGCGCGTACATCGAGTTAAGGCGGCGATAGCGCAGCACTACCTCGCCCGTAGGGGCGACGACGAAGCTGGTCTGGAAATAGATGCCGGGGAAATGCGGATCGCGCTCATAGGCGTTGCCGGCGAGGTAGAGCTGCTGCGCGGCGGCCAGGCGGCCGAGCGCGGCATATTCCGGCCCGTCCATGTCGATCGCCGCCTGCTCGGCGAAGTCGGAGACCGAGATCCGGCCGGGGAAGCTGGTGAACAGGTATTCGGGCAGCACCGCCAGTCGCACCGGCGACCCGGTATATTGGGTGATGAAGATGATCGAGGCGCGCAGCTTGGCCGCGACCTCGTCGATCATCGTGAGGATCTGCGCGGAGGCGGCCTGGCGGTCGGCCGCGCCCTCGATCGAGCGCGCGGCGAGTTGCAGCGCGAGCGCGGCGTAGGACGGCGGGCGGGGCGTGTCGGGCGTCATCCTGTCCTTCAGCTCGTCGCGTCGGCGGCCGTATCGTCCGCCTCGGGCAGCGCCGGCCCGCGGGCCATGTCGGGATAGCGCCCCAGGGCCAGGAGCAGCGCGCCGCCGCCGAGGAACATGAGC
>CALLNA010000144.1 GCA_938005655.1 uncultured Novosphingobium sp. | reverse complement strand
GAAGCTGGCGGTCTTCGTCGACGACATGCGGCGCAACGGCGTGGCGCTCGAAGGGCCGGACATGAACCGCTCCGAGGCCGAGTTCACCGTCGAGCAGACCGACGAGTCCTACGCCGTGCGCTACGCCCTGGCCGGCATCCGCAACGTCGGCGAGAAGGCGATGGAGGCGCTGGTCGCGGAGCGCGAGGCGAACGGACCCTTCGCCAGCCTCGACGACCTGTTCCGCCGCGCCCCGCCGGGCTCGATGAACCGCCGCCAGCTCGAAGGCCTCGCCGCGGCCGGGGCCTTCGACAGCCTGGAGCCCAACCGGGCCAAGGTGCTCGCCAATGCCGACACTCTGCTCGCCGAGGCCGACCGCTCGGCGCGCGAGCGCAACTCCAGCCAGCACAGCCTGCTCGACGACCATGCCGAGCAGGCCCTGCGCCTGGTCGAGGTCGAGCCCTGGGCGCGCACCGAGCAGATGGCCAAGGAGCGCGAGAACTTCGGCTTCTACTTCGCCGCCCACCCGGTCGAGCAATGGCGCGCGATCGCCTCGGCCAACGGCGCGCGGCCCTATGCCAGCCTGATGGCCGGCGGGGTCCAGGGCGGGCGGATGCAGGCGGTGAGCGCGGCGATGGTCGAGAGCGTGAACCGCGGCAAGACCCGCAAGGGCAAGGACTTCGTCCGCGCCGACTTCTCGGATTCGAGCGGCCAGTTCTCCGCCGCCTGCTTCGAGGAATCGCTGGTCGAGCCGATGCTGCAATGGGCGCGGGAGAGTACCTGCGTCCTGCTGACCGTCGAGCTCGACAGCCCGAGCCCCGAGGAGCCGCCGCGCGTCACCGTGCGCGGCGCCCGCCCGCTATCCGAGGTGACGAGCGCGGCGCGGATGATATTGACCCTGGAGATCGACCGGGTCGAGGCCGTGACCGAGCTGGCCCTGGCGCTCCAGCCCGGCCCCGAGGGCCGCGGCGAGGTTCGTGCCCGGCTCCGCACCGGCGGGCCGGAGGAGCCGACCCTGCGCCTCGGCGACAGCTTCGCGCTCGACGGCGAGTTGGCCGAGCGGCTGGCGACGATCGAAGGCCTGTCCAACATCTCGCTTTCCGCGAGCAACCGCCCGGCGCGGCTCAGGCTGGTGGCCTAGGACCGTGGCCCAAGCGGCGCTGCTGGCCGCCCTGCTCGCGGGCGCCGTCGCCGAGCTGTGGAACCCGCCGCCCCACCGGCGCTGGCCGCTGCTGACGCTTGCCGTGGCCCTGTTGATCGGCGCGACCTTCGCCGCGCAGGGCGTCCGGCCGGACCTGCTGCCGCTGCTCGCCCGCGATCCCCGGATGCTCGCCTCGGGCGAGGTCTGGCGCGCCGTGACCGCGCTGTTCGCCCAGGACGGCGGCACGGCGGGCACGATGTTCAACCTCGCCTGGCTGCTCGTCCTCGGCACCGCGGCCGAGCGGCGCTTCTCCCGCCGGGCCTGGCTGGCGGTCTATTTCCTCGGCGGAATCGCCACCGAGTTCCTCGCGCTTGCCTGGCAGCCGCACGGGGCGGGCAATTCGATCGCCTGCATGGCCCTGGCCGGCGCGCTGTGCAGCGACTGGCGCGAAGGGCGCGGGCGCTGGTGGCGCGCGGCGGTCGGGCTGGTCGGGACTGCCGCCGCGGCGCTCCTGCTGTGGGAGAGCGACATCCACGGCATCGGCTTCTGCCTGGGGCTGGCGATCGGCTTCGTCCTCGTCGCGCACGGGGCGCTGGCCCGGGGCCGCGATCTCGACCCCCCGGCCGAACCCGCCGACAATGTCGTTTTCATAAGAGGAACCGACACGTATCATTAGCGCGAGGCTCCCCTCTCCGGCGGGGAGGGCGAGAGTTTGGGAGGGGGCATGAGCCAGGCAAATCCGTTGCGCACCCACGCGCGCGTGCTGATCGCCTCGACCGTCGGGACGGCGGTCGAGTACTACGACTTCTTCATCTACGCGACGGCGGCGGCGCTGGTCTTCGGGCCGCTGTTCTTCCCGGCCTACGACCCGGCGGCGCAGACCCTGCTGGCCTTCGTGACCTTCGGCGTCGCCTTCGTCGCGCGGCCGATCGGGGCGATCGCCTTCGGCCATTTCGGCGACCGGATCGGGCGCAAGTCGACGCTCGTCGCCTCGCTGATGCTGATGGGCGCCTCGACTCTGGGGATCAGCCTGCTGCCGACCTATGCGACTACTGGCTGGATCGCCCCCGTGCTGCTCTGCCTGATGCGCTTCGGGCAGGGCTTCGGGCTCGGCGGCGAATGGGCCGGGGCGGCGCTGCTGGCGGTCGAGAACGCGCCCAGGGGCTGGGTCGCGCGGTTCGGCGCCGCGCCGCAGCTCGGCGTGCCGCTGGGCTTCGCCGCGGCCAACGGCGTGTTCCTGGTCCTCGGTCTCGCCATGACCAAGGCCGAGTTCGCCGCCTGGGGCTGGCGCATCCCCTTCCTGCTGAGCGCTGTCCTGGTCGGAATCGGCCTGTGGGTGCGGCTGCGGATCGGCGAGACCCCGGCCTTCCGCGCCGCGCTGGAGCGCGAGGCGCCGGTCCAGGTACCGGTCGGCCGCCTGCTGCGCGACCATCCCGGCGCGCTCCTCGCCGGCAGCGCGGGCGTCGTCTCGACCTATACCCTGTTCTACCTCGCGACGGCCTTCGCCCTGGCCCAGGGCGCGGGGCCGCTCGGCTACCCGCGCGAGGCCTTCATCGGCGTGCAGCTCGTCGCCAATGCCTTCCTCACGCTCGGCATCCTCGTCGCCTCGACCCATGCCGACCGGACCAGTCCGGGCCGCACCCTGGCCCTGGGTTCGGCCGGCACGGCGCTGGTCGGGCTGATCTTCTCGCCGGGGCTCGCCGCCGGGATGGGCTGGGCCGGGGCCATGCTCAGCCTGGCCCTGTTCGTCATGGCCTTCACCAACGCGCCGCTCGGCTCCTGGCTCTCCAGCCTGTTCCCGACGCGGGTTCGCTACAGCGGGGTTGCCTTCGCCTTCAACTTCGGCGGAGTGCTGGGCGGGGCGGTGACGCCGATCCTGGCCCAGGCGCTGAGCGCCGCGCATCTCGCCGGTTGGGCTGGCCTGCTGATCGTCGTCTCGGGCCTGGTCAGCCTGGTCGGCGTGCTCCTCGCCCGGCCGGTGGCGCCGGAGCCGGCCGCATCCTGACACCGCCTGCCCGCAACGACGATCTGTTACAATATTGGCCCTTTCCGGCCCATCGGCGCGCGGTACAAGACCGTGGAGATCAGGGAGAGTTCGATGAAGAGATTGTTCGCCTTTGCCGGCGCCGCGGTCCTCGCGGCGGCGTTGCCCGCTGCCGCGCAGCAGGTGCCGACCGGCCTTCACGGTATCAAGATCGCGGTCGCCGACTACGAGAAGACCACGCAATTCTACACGATCCTCGGCATGACCGCGGGGACGAGCTACAATCCCCATGAACGGGAGCTGCGCTGGGCGGACCCGGCCAAGGGCTCGGTCGTCATCATGGTCAAGGACGACAGCGGCCGGATGGCCAGGGGCGGCAATTCGCTGATGATCAGCGTGACCGACGTGCCCGCCACCGTGGCCCGGCTCAAGGCCGCCGGCTTCGCCGTCCCGGGCGAGCCGAACGTGACCCCGCGCGCGACGATCATGATGCTGAAGGACCCCGACGGCAACGCGATCGAGCTGCTCGGCGGGCCCTTCGGCGGCACTGGCGACACCCATCGCCATTGATCACAGCAGGCTGAGCTGGCCGTCGAGCGCGGGTCGCCGGAAGGCGGTGCGGTCGAGGTCCAGCTCGACCCGGTTCATCCCCAACCGCCGCGTCGCCAGACGGAAGCGGGTGCGGAACAGGTCGGCCCAGACGCCCTTGGGCTTCATCCGGGTGAACCACTTCGCGTCGTTGTCGCGCCCGCCGCGAACCGACCGGACGATGGCCATCACCTTGGCCGCACGCTCGGGATAGTGGACCGCCAGCCATTCGCGGAACAGCGGCGCGACCTCGTAGGGCAGGCGGAGCATGATCCAGCTCGCCGACATGACGCCGCGCGCCGCCGCCTCGCCCAGGATGCGCTCCATGAACTCGTCGGTGATCGAGGGGATGACCGGGGCGATCGAGATATGGCACGGCACCCCCGCCTCGGTCAGCCGGCCGAGCGCATCAAGCCGCTTGGCCGGGGCCGAGGCGCGCGGCTCCAGCAGGCCCGAGAGCCGGGGATCGAGGCTGGTCACGGAAATGCCGACCGCCGTCAGCCGCAGCCGGGCCAGCTCGCGCAGCAGGTCGATGTCGCGCATCACCCGGGCCGACTTGGTGGTGATCGTCACCGGATGGCGCGTCTCCAGGCAGATTTCGAGCACGGATCGGGTGATCCGGTAGCGTTGCTCGATGGGCTGGTAGGGATCGGTATTGGTCCCCATCGCGATCGGCGCGCAGGTGTAGCTCGGCCGGGCCAGCGCCTCGCGCAGCAGGCGCGGGGCGTCGGGCTTGGCGAATAGTCTGGTCTCGAAATCGATCCCAGGCGAGAGGTCGTGATAGGCGTGGGTGGGCCGGGCGAAGCAGTAGATGCAGCCGTGCTCGCAGCCGCGATAGGCGTTGATCGAGCGGTCGAACGGCACGTCGGGCGACTTGTTGAAGGTGATGATGGTCCTCGGATGCTCCTCGGTCACGGTGGTCCGTAGCTTCGGCCCGGGCCCGTCGATCCCCTCGGCCTGGTCGAGCCAGTCCCCATCCGCCTCGCGCGCGGCGAGCCCGAAGCGTTGCGGCACCGCTCCGGATTGCGCGCCGCGACCGTGGATGGGCTGGGGGAGACTCATTCCGTAGAATGGAACATAAGTAGAACAAAATGTCAAGAGGGAACTGCAATCCCCTCAGCCGTCGCCCCGGGCTTGACCCGGGGCCCCGCTTCCTTCGGCCAGGCGGAAGTGCCCTTGATGAGCACGGCAAAGCCGGACGAAGCCGATTGATCCGTTCGCCGGATGATCGTCGCGCAGGAAGAAGCGGGGCCCCGGGTCAAGCCCGGGGCGACGAGGTGGGGGTGTTGGAGGCCTCGGGCGATGAGGCAGGGAAGCGTTAGGCTTCCCGCAGCCGCGGCATCAGCTCGACGAAGTTGCAGGGCCGGTTGCGGCTGTCGAGTTGTTCGGCGAGGATGCCGTCCCAGCCGTCCTTCACCGCGCCGTTCGAGCCGGGCAGGGCAAAGATGTAGGTCCCGTTCGCGACCAGGCCGATCGCGCGGGACTGGACGGTGGAGGTGCCGATCGTCCGGTAGCTCAGCATCCGGAACAGCTCGCCGAAGCCGGGGATATCCTTGCCCTGGTGGAGCGCCTTGATCCGCTCCAGCGCCTCGGGCGTCACGTCGCGCCCGGTGAGGCCCGTGCCGCCGGTGGTGACGATGCAGTCGACCTGGCGGTCCTCGATCCAGGTGGCGAGGCGGTGGAAGAGCAGGGCGGCGTCGTCCTTCTCGATCGCGCGGCGGACCAGGTTGTGCCCGGCGTCCCTGATCCGCCCGGCGAGGATGTCGCCTGACGTGTCGGTCTCGGCAGTGCGGGTGTCGGAGACGGTGAGAAGCGCGATGTTGATCGGCGTGAACGGCCGGTCGGGGTCAACGGCCACGCAGGACCACCCCGTTGGCGGCGAGGCGCACGGCCTGGCCGCCGGAGAGGCCGGGGAAGGTCGGCCACATGCCCTGGGCCAGCGCCATGCGGCTTTCCGAGGGGCCGCCGGCCTGGCGCTCGTACATCCAGTAGTTGCGCATGACGATGTTCACATAGCCGCGGGTTTCCCAATAGGGCACGGACTCGATCCACAGCAGCGGGTCGCCGCCGTCGTGGATCTCGGTGTTCCAGCGCATGACGGGGGCGAGGCCGGCATTATAGGCGGCCATGACCTTGGGCAGCAGCCCGCCGGTGCCGCCCGAATCCTTGAGCATCTGCAAGTGCATCTGCCCGAATGCCAGGTTCACCTCGGGCTTGGTGAGGTCGCTCGCCGTGCCGGCATAGCCCAGCTCCGCCCCGCGGTCCCGCCCGGTGCCGGGCATGATCTGCATCAGCCCCTTGGCTCCCGCCGGGCTGGTGACGGCGGTGCGGAACACCGATTCCTGCAAGGTATGGGCATAGACCAGCGCCGGATCGACCTTCCAGCCGTTGACCGGGGTCCACTTCGGCGCCGGATAGCGCGCGGCCGGAGCGGGCACGCCGCCGGCCGGCACGTTGTAGGCCATCCACAGCTGGGTCGAGGGCAGGCCGAGGTCGCGGGCCAGGCGCGAGAGCGGCTGGTAGAGCGCGGGATCGCCGATCCGCGCCTGCTGGCGCAGGACCTCGTCGGCCAGGCCGTCCTCGCCGATCTCGGCCAGGGCCACGGCGCAGCGGACATTGCCGTAGTCGCGCAGGCGCTGCCAGTCGGCGGGGGTGAAATCGGGCTGCCCGTGGCTCTCGGGCACTTTCATGCCGAGCTGTTCGAGCGCGAGCATCCCGTAGAGCGTCTCGTCGCGCGCGGCGGCGGCGCGCAGCGGCTGGGTAGCCTTCTCGGGCTGGCGGGCGCGGATCAGCGCGCGGCTCTGCCAATAGTTGGCGGCGGCCTGAAGCTCGGCGTTGCTGGCGCCGTTCGCCGCCTTGGCGAAGGCGTCGCCGGCGGCGGCGAAGTCGCCCAGGCGCCAGGCGGCGAGGCCCGCGCCCCACCAGCCCTCGGCGACCCAGGGGCCGGCGCCGTCCGCAGCGGTCTGCGACACGGCATAGGCCGAGGCGTCGTCGTTCTCGATGTAGAACGACCAGGCGACCTTGGCCCGCCATTCGGCGCGGGCCTCGGGGCTCAGCGCGCCGTCGATTCCGTCGAGCAGCACCTTGGCCCCGGCGGGGTCGTCGTTCTTGATCCGCGCCTGGATGTTCGCGGCGATGCTGGCCGGCATCGTCCCGTCATTGGTGTCGCGCGGGCGGATGCGCTTGGGGGTCGAGGGCAGGCTGGCGAGCGGCTGGGCCTGCGGCAGCGCGGGATAGCTGGTCGCGCCGCGCTTCATTGCCAGGGCCGCGATCTGCTCGGCCTGGGGCAGGTCGCGCCCCGTGGCGAGCCACTGGTTGAGTGCGTCCAGCTCGATCCGCGGCGAGCTGGCGTCGAGGTAGTATTCGGCGCGGGCCACGGCGTGGAGCGGCCCGTCGGGCTTCTGCGCCAGCAGCATCTGGGTGCGCGCCCAGTCCTTCGCCTTGATGGCGCCGAAAAGGTCCTTGTAATAGGCCCGCTCGTCCTGGCTGAGCAGCGAGGGCACGGCGGTCCGGTCGGCCCGGCCGCGGAAATATTCGATCGCGGCGCTGTTGGCGTGGGCCGCGGGCGCCAGCAGCGGCGCGCCGATGGCCACGGCGCTCGCGACTGCGCCCAGCAGGGGGCGCGACAAGGTTCGTGCCTTCGCAATCACGTTGAGAGTGTTCCCGTCCAATCCAGCAATCGCTGCCACAGTCCGGCCTTTGCCCGCGGGCGCGCGATAAGCGCAGCCAGGTCCATCGCAGCCAATAGCGGCAGAGTCCGGCCTTCATGGTTAATAACGGGTAAATTTGTCGAATTATTCGCCGGGTCGTGGCCCAGCAGCGATGAAATGCCCCCGCCGAACAGGATCAGCCGTTTCGGCGCGGCAAGCCGGATATGATGCCACAGGACTTCGCCGAGTCCCGCGTCGGCGAGGCGATTCCAGTCCGGCAGGGGCGTGGTCCGAGGCAGGGCGCTGGCGAGATAGGCCTGTTCGGCGGTCAGGCCCAGCGCCGCGAGGATCCCCGCGAGCAGCTTGCCGTGGCGGCCGGAGAGCAGGATCTCGCCGTCGTCCTCGGCGGGATCGGCGACGAGGACCATCAGCTCCGCCCCGGCGTTGCCGCGCGGCGGCACGCGGCGGGCGACGACGCCGTGATCGAGCGACGGCTCGGCCAGCCACCAGGCGTGGAAGGCGGCAAGGTCCTGCGGCCAGCTTTCCGGCGGACCGCCGATGCGGACGCGCGGCGGCTCGGGCGCGGCGGGCCGGGCGATCGGCTGGAAGGCCATGTCCTCGGCCACGGGCTCCGGCTGCTTGGCCAGCCAGTCGCGCGGGGCGTCGGCGAAGTCGCAGTCGACCCCGGCGTCGCGCCACCATTCCAGCGCGCCTGCGATTTGCGCGGCAATGTCTGGTTTTGTCGGGCCGTCCATTGGGCTAAGCTCTTGACCTGCCGGACCGCACCAATCAAGGCGCAAATCTTGTGCCCGACCGGGAACCGGCCAGATGCTAAGGCCAGATTATTGAGGCCAGATACGAGGGAACCCATGACCGAACGCGAATCCATGCCCTATGACGTCGTCATCGTCGGCGGCGGCCCGGCTGGCCTCTCCACCGCGATCCGGCTCAAGCAGCTCAACGCCGAGCTTTCGGTCTGCATCCTGGAGAAGGGGTCGGAGATCGGCGCGCATATCCTGTCGGGCGCCGTGATCGACCCCAGGGCGCTCGACGAGCTGCTGCCCGACTGGCGCGACGACGGCTGCCCGATGGCCGAGACGCCCGTCACCGACAACTGGCACTGGTATCTGACCAAGACCCAGAAGTTCGCGATTCCCCACATCCTGATGCCGCCGTTCATGTCGAACGACGGCAATTATACCGGCTCGCTCGGCAACCTCTGCCGCTGGCTCGCCGGCAAGGCCGAGGAACTGGGCGTCGAGGTGTTTCCCGGCTTCCCTGCGGCCGAGGTCGTCTATGGCGACAACGGCGAGGTCATCGGCGTCCAGACAGGCGACATGGGCGTCGCCCGCGACGGCAGCCACAAGGGCGACTACCAGCCCGGCATGAACCTGCTCGGCAAATATACCGTCTTCTGTGAAGGGGCACGAGGAAGCCTGACCAAGCGCCTGAAATCGAAGTACGATCTTGAGCGCGATTGCCAGCCGCAGATCTACGGCCTCGGCATCAAGGAGCTGTGGGACATCGATCCCGACAAGCACATCCCCGGCCGCGTCCTCCACACCCAGGGCTGGCCGCTGTCGGAAAGCGACAGCTGGGGCGGCGGGTTCCTCTACCACCAGGCCAACAACCAGGTCGCCCTCGGCTTCGTCACCGCGCTCGATTACAAGAACCCCTACGTCTATCCCTTCGAGGAATTCCAACGCTGGAAGCAGCATCCCGCGATCCGCGCGGTGCTCGAAGGCGGCCGCCGCGTTTCCTACGGCGCGCGCGCGATCAACGAGGGTGGCTGGCAGTCGGTCCCGCGCCTGAGCTTCCCCGGCGGCGTCCTCGCCGGCTGCTCGGCGGGCTTCGTCAACGTGCCGCGGATCAAGGGCAGCCACACCGCGATGAAGAGCGGGATGCTCGCCGCCGAGGCGATCGCCGCGGCCATCGCCGCCGGCCGCGACAATGCCGACCTCGGCGAATACGACGCGGCCGTGCGGTCGAGCTGGATCGCCAAGGAACTGAAGATGGTCCAGAACGCGGAGCCGCTCGCCGCCAAGTTCCACGGCGACCTGTTCGGCTCGGCCCTGGCCAATGCCGACATGTGGATGCGTCAGTTCGGCGATGAAGCACCACCGCGATTGCGAGGAGACCGAGCGCGCCGATCTCCACCGGCCGATCAACTACCCCAAGCCGGACGGGGTGATCAGCTTCGACCGCCTGTCCAGCGTGTTCCTCTCGGCCACCAACCATGAGGAGGACCAGCCGTGCCACCTCGTGCTCAAGGACCCGGCGATCCCGACCACGATCAACCTGCCGCTCTTTGCCGGCCCCGAGCAGCGCTATTGCCCGGCGGGGGTCTATGAGTTCCTCGGGCTCGACGAGGGCCAGCCGCGCCTCCAGATCAACGCCCAGAACTGCGTCCACTGCAAGACCTGCGACATCAAGGACATGACCCAGAACATCGAATGGGTCACGCCCGAGGGCGGCGGCGGCCCGAACTATCCGAATATGTGATGCGGCCTGAAAACCTCCCCGGCACGGGGAGGCGCTGAATGGCGCTCACCGAAATCGCCTATGCCAAGATCAACCTGGCGCTGCACGTCCGGCGGCGGCGCGAGGACGGCTATCACGAACTGGAAACCGTCTTCGCCTTCCTCGACGACGGCGACCGCCTGACTGCCTCGCCCGCCTCGCGCGACGTGCTGCACATCTCGGGTGAGTTCGGTGGCGTGCTCGACGATCCCTTCGGCAATATCGTCGCCCAGGCGCTGACGCGGCTTCCGCATGTCCCCGGCTGGTCGGTCCGGCTCGACAAGCGCCTGCCGGTCGCGGCGGGGCTCGGCGGGGGCTCGGCCGATGCCGGCGCGGTGTTCCGCATGGTCGAGCGCTGGAGCGGCCTGCCGGCCGACTGGCACGAGATCGCCGCCGCCCTCGGCGCCGACGTTCCCGCCTGCGTCGAGAGCCGCACCTGCATCGGCCGCGGCACCGGCACCGAGCTTGAGCCCCTGCCGAGCGACCTCGCCGGAACGCCGGTCCTGCTGGTCAACCCGCGCGTGCCGCTGGCCACAGGCCCGGTGTTCAAGGCGTGGGACGGCCTGGACCGCGGCGCTCTGCCCCAGGGCGATGCCCGGGCCATCGCGCTCGCCGGCCGCAACGATCTAGAGGAGCCGGCGATCCGCCTCTGCCCGGTGATCGCCGACGTCCTGACGTCACTGCGCGCGACGAACCCCGTGCTGGCCCGCATGTCGGGCTCCGGCGCGACCTGCTTTGCTTTATACGATACCTTGGAAGACCGTGATAAGGCATTGAAGGAAATGAAATCCGATTGGTGGACGATGGCGGCGCGCCTGCGATGAGCGAGGCCTGGAAGCTGCTCGGCGAACCGCGCTTCGGCGGGGTGCTGATCGTCTCGGACCACGCCTCGAACCACGTGCCCGACGATATCGACCTCGGCGTGGCCCCGGCCTTGCTGGACGAGCATATCGCCATCGACCTCGGCGTGGCTGCGGTCGGCACGCTGATGGCGCGACGGCCCGGCTTCGCGGCCTTCCAGGCCGGCATCAGCCGTCTGGTCTGCGACCTCAATCGCGACGAGCACGCGCCCGCCGCGGTTCCCATCGCCAGCGACGGCCATGCGATTCCCGGCAATGACCTCGATCACGCCGGCCGCGAGGCCCGGCTCGCGCGGTTTCATCGCCCCTATCACGCGGCCCTGGCCGAGTTGCTCGACCGGGTCCCGCCCGCGCTGATCCTCTCGCTCCATAGCTTCACCCCCCGGCTCGCCAGCCATCCCGAGATGCAGCGGCCCTGGCAGGTCGGCGTCCTCTACAACGCGGATGACCGTGGCGCCCGCCTCGCGCTGCCCCTGCTGGAGGCGGAAGGGCTGATCGTCGGCGATCAGGAGCCCTATTCGGGCCAGCTTCTCAACTACACCATGAACCGCCATGCCGAGGCCGAGGGGCGTCCCTACCTCGGCATCGAGATCCGCCAGGACGAGATCGCCGACGCGGCCGGGCAGGCGGCCTGGGCGGAACGTCTGGCCCGGATCGCCAATGCCGTGGCGCTGGGGATGGGGGACTAGGGCTATCCGCCCTGTTCAAGGCAATGCCATAGCGATAGCCTGCCCGCGTCCGCTCGCAAGCGGCCTGGAATTGGGGGAAGGCAATGGCGTCGATACGGTTTCATCTCGCGAATCTGTTCAGGTTCGCCGGGCGCGAGAGCTGTTCGTTTTTCTGGATTTATGCCGGCTGCGTTTTCGGAGCGAGCTTCCTCGCGATGTTCGCCGTGATGGTTCCCATGTTCAGCTCGACATTCGCGCGGATGCAGCAATTCGCGGTCGCTCATCCCGATAAGGCGACGATTACCCAAGGGCCGGGCAGCTATTCCATCCAGATTCAGGGCTATCATCCCGAACTGTTTCCCGATCTGCGGCCGGTGATGGGCGCGTTTTGCCTGATTGTGGCGATCGTGGTGCTTCTGCTTGCGGCGGCGGTCGCGCGGCGGCTCCATGACCGGGACAAGAGCGGCTTCTGGGGGCTCATGCCCCTGCCGTTCCTGGCGACCGGCTTTGCCTTGATGCCTCGGATGTTCGATGCGCCGGAACCCGACATGACGCTGTTCGGCTATTTGTTCCTGAACAACGCCATCTACATCGGCCTGCTCGTTTTCCTGATCATCCTGCTTGCCGGACGCAGCGAGCCGGGCGAAAACCGCTACGGCCCGGTTCCCTCTCCATAACCGATCCCGCGGCATTTGCGCCCCCGCCCGGCTGGGAGTAGGGGCAATCCTCGCGTAGTAGCCAACACACATGCATCCCCGGAGCCTCGCCATGCCCGCCTATCGTTCCCGCACCTCCACCCACGGCCGCAACATGGCCGGTGCGCGCGGGTTGTGGCGCGCGACGGGGATGAGCGACAGTGACTTCGGCAAGCCGATCGTCGCCGTGGTCAACTCCTTCACCCAGTTCGTGCCGGGCCACGTCCACCTCAAGGACCTGGGCCAGATGGTCGCGCGGGAGATCGAGGCGGCGGGCGGCGTCGCCAAGGAGTTCAACACCATCGCGGTCGACGACGGCATCGCCATGGGCCACGACGGCATGCTCTACAGCCTGCCGTCGCGCGAG
>CALLNA010000143.1 GCA_938005655.1 uncultured Novosphingobium sp. | reverse complement strand
GCGACGTCGGCAAGGGCTCGGCCGCCTCGCTCCGCAACGGCGGCGCGCGCGTGCTCGTCACCGAGATCGACCCGATCTGCGCGCTCCAGGCCGCGATGGAGGGCTATGAGGTCGTGACGATGGAGGACGCGGTGAGCCGCGCCGACATCTTCGTCACCGCCACCGGCAACGAGGACGTCATCACCGCCGAGCACATGAAGGCGATGAAGCCGATGTCGATCGTCTGCAACATCGGCCACTTCGACAGCGAGATCCAGATCTCCGCGCTCGACAACTACAAGTGGTCCGAGGTCAAGCCGGGCACCGACCTGGTCGAGTTCCCCGACGGCAAGCAGATCATCGTCCTCGCCAAGGGCCGCCTGGTGAACCTCGGCTGCGCCACCGGCCACCCGAGCTTCGTGATGTCCTCGTCCTTCACCAACCAGGTCCTGGCCCAGATCGAGCTGTTCACCCGCAACGCCGAATACAGCCACGCGGTCTATGTCCTGCCCAAGCACCTCGACGAGAAGGTCGCGGCGCTGCACCTGGAGAAGCTGGGCGTGAAGCTGACGACCCTGACCAGGAAGCAGGCCGACTACATCGGCGTGCCGCAGCAGGGCCCGTTCAAGGCCGAGCATTACCGCTACTGAAACGGCTCCTCCCGCTTTGTCCCTGCGGCAGGTTCAGGGAAAAGTGGGGAGGACCTTCACGGCTTTCGGCCAACGTGTTGTAATCCCGCTCGCACCCGCATAGCCAAGGCGCGATGCTGCTCAACCAGACCGCCCTTGTCCTGATCGGCCTGCTGCTCGCCGCCTGGACCCTGGCGGCCGGCTGGGCGATCCTCAGCGCCCGGGCGCGGGAGCGCCGGGCCGAGGCCGGGCAGCGCCACGCCCGCCGTCTGGCGCGGATGGTTGACGAATCCCCTGCCTTGCCCCTGCTGGTCCGCTCCGACGGGCGGATCGAGGCGCCACCGAAGCTGGCCAAGTGGCTCGGGCTCGATTCCGTGCCGCAGTACCTGACCGAGCTGGACGGCGGCGGCGAGGATGGAAAGGGCGGCGGCCTCACCGCCGAGCAGCTCGCCGAGCTGACCGAATCCGTCCGCCGCACCCAGAAGACCGCCGCGCCGTTCCGCATGGTCGCGACCCCGCGCGGCTCGCGGCGCAGCCTGGCCCTGCGCGGGCACCTCGCCGATCCGCAGGTCTCGCCGGGCGGCGCAGCGCTGGTCTGGGTCTTCGACTTCAGCGACAGCGAGAGCGAGCTGGTCAAGCTGCGCGCCGAGGCTTCGCGGGCGCGGGGCGACTTCGCTGCTCTGGTCGGCCTGATCGAGGCCGCGCCGATGCCGATGTGGTTCCGCGGGCCGGACGGCGCCTTGCGCCTGGTCAACTCGGCCTATGTCCGCGCGGTCGCCGCCGCCAGCGCCGAGGCGGCGGTCGCGGCCGGGGCGGAGCTGGTCGAGGCGGTCGACGGCCTCACCGCCGCGCAGGTCGCGCTCCAGGCCGCCGCGCGCAAGCAGCCGATCGAGCGGATGGTCGCCGCGACGATCGGCGGCCAGCGCCGCGCCCTGCGGGTCAGCGACCTGCCCCTGGGCGACGAGGGCGTGGCCGGCTATGCCGTCGACGTCGAGGAGATGGAGGAGCTGTCTCGCTCCTTCCGCGCCTTCCGCGATGCGCAGCGGGCGATGCTCGACCAGCTTTCGGCCGGCGTCGCCCAGTTCGACGCCAAGCGGCACCTGACCTTCGCCAACCAGCCATTCCAGCGCATCTTCGGTCTCGGCCCGGCGGTCATGCTCAACCCGCCGGCCTTCGAGCGCTTCCTCGACATCGCCCATGAGGCGGGGCGCGTGCCCGAGGCGCGCGACTTCCCCGCCTGGCGGCGCGAGAAGGCGCACTGGTTCGGCTCCAGCACGGTCCAGGAGGAGGCCTGGCCGCTCGGCGGCGGCACCCACCTGCGCGTCGTCGCCCAGCCGATGCCCGACGGCGGCCTGCTGATGATCGCCGAGGACCGCTCCGAGCAGCTCCAGCTCTCCGCCGCGCGCGACACCATGCTGCGGACCCGCGCGGCGACCTTCGACAGCCTGTTCGAATCGATCGCGGTGTTCACGCCGGATGGGCGGATGCAGATCTGGAACCGCCGCTTCGCGCAGGACTGGGGCCTCGACAGCGACTTCCTCGACACGCATCCCCGGATCGACGCCCTGCTCGACCGGATCGGCGCGCGGCTCAAGCGCCCGCCCCAGGCGCGCGCGGTGGGCGACGTGGTTCGCGCGGCGACGCTGGACCGCAAGCAGAGGGGCGGCCGGGTCCATCTTGCCGACGGGCGCACGCTGGAGTTCGCCGGGGTTCCGCTGCCCGATGGCAACGGGCTGCTGACCGTGCTCGACATCACCGATTCGCAGAAGGCCGAGGAGGCCCTGCGTGAGCGCAACGCGGCCCTGGCCGAAAGCGATGCCCTCAAGACCCGCTTCCTCGCCAACATGAGTTACGAGTTCCGCACCCCGCTGACCTCGATCGGCGGCTTCGCCGAGCTGCTCGCGGCGGGCATCGGCGGCGAGCTGTCGGAGCAGGGCCGGGAATATGTCGACGCGATCCTCGCTTCGGTCGAGCGGCTCGGCGAGCAGATCGAGAACGTCCTCGACCTGTCGCAGAGCGAGGCCGGGATGCTGCCCCTGGCGCGCGAGGAGATCGACCTCTGGCCCTTCGTCACCAAGCTGGTCGAGGACCGCGCGCAGCGGATCAAGGATGCCGGCCTGTCGCTCGACGTGCGCGGCGACAGGGGCGCGGGGCGCATCTCGGGCGATCCGCGGCGGCTGGCGCGGGCGATCGGCCACGTCCTCGACAACGCCGTCGCCGCGACGCCCTCGGGCGGGCGCATCCTCGTCGAGATCGGCCGCAATCGCGACCGTGCACGGATCGTCATCTCCGACAGCGGGCGCGGCATGGACCCGGCGACCCTGGCCCGCGCGCTCGATGGCCTCAAGCTCAGCGCCGACGGCAAGGCGGTGGAGCGCCGCCAGGGCCTCGGCCTGCCGCTCGCCCGGCAACTGCTCGATGCCCACGGCGGCACGCTGGAGCTGATGTCCGAGCCGCGCCAGGGGACCACCGCGATCATCGAGCTGCCGTGAGGGGCGCGGACCAAAACCCCCCCCGGTACGGGGAGGGGGACCGCCGGCGTAGCCGGTGGTGGAGGGGGCTCTCCGGTTGGTGCTGCCCTCGCAAGATCGCACTTGGCCGATAGCCCCCTCCACCATGCTCCGCATGGTCCCCCTCCCCGTGCCGGGGAGGATTCCGCATGAGAATCTTGCTCCCCGATCTCCCCGCCATGGAACGCTTCGGCCGCGCCATCGCCGGGGCGCTCCGTCCCGGCGACGTGATCGCGCTCTCCGGCGGGCTTGGCGCGGGCAAGACCACCCTGGCGCGGGCGATCATCGCTGCGCTCGGGCACGAGGGCGAGGTGCCGTCGCCGAGCTTCGCGATCCTCGAGGTCTACGATCCGCCCGCCGTGCGCCTGCCGCTGGTCCATGCCGACTTCTATCGTCTCGCCCGCCCGGAGGAGGCCGAGGAACTGGGCCTCGACGACTATCGCGAGGGCGCGGCGCTCATCGCCGAATGGCCCGAGCACGCGGGCGGCTTCGCGCATGAGCCGGGCTGCCTCGCGATCGCGCTCGAAGTTGCGGAATCCGGGAGGATCGCCATTGTCGAGGGCGGGGCGGATTGGCTAGGGCGCATCCCATGCCTGTAGAACTCCCCCAGGGTGTCGAACCGTTCCTTGCCGCCGCCGGTTGGGGGGAGGCCGCGATCGAGCCGCTAGCCGGCGATGCCTCGTTCCGCCGCTATTTCCGCGTCCGCCGCTCGGGCGACCGCACCGCCATGCTGATGGACGCCCCGCCGCCCAACGAGGACCCCGCGCCCTTCCTGCGCGCGGCCAAGTGGCTCGACGGCAACGGGATGCGCGCCCCGCGCATCCTGGCCGAGGACGCGGCGCGCGGCCTCGTCCTGCTGGAGGACTTCGGCGAGGCGCGGATGCGCGACTACCTCGACCAGTGGCCTGCCGACGAGCGGCAGGTCTATTGCGCCGCGGTCGATGCCCTGGTCGAGCTGCACCGCCTGCCGCCGGGGCCGTTCCTCGACTATTCGCTCAGCGAGTACCAGCGTGAGGCGCGGCTGCTGATCGAATGGTACTGCCCGGCGCAGAGCCTCTACGTCGACGCCGCCGGCTATTCCGCCGCCTGGGAGCAGGCGCTGAGCCCGCTGCTGCCGCGCCAACGCCCCGGGGTGACGGTGCTGCGCGACTACCACGCCGAGAACATCATGCTCCTCAACGGGCTGGACGAGCAGGGCCTGCTGGACTTCCAGGACGCCCTGGTCGGCCATCCCGCCTACGACCTTGTCTCGCTGCTCCAGGACGCCCGCCGCGACGTCTCGCCCGACCTGGAGGCGGAGATGTTCGATCATTACGTCGCCAGGACCGGCGTATCGGCCGAGGATTTTCTGGCCGACTACGCCCGGCTCGGCGCGCAGCGGAACGCCAAGATCGTCGGCATCTTCGTCCGCCTGTGGAAGCGCGACGGCAAGCCGCGCTATCTCGACCTGATCCCGCGCGTCTGGGCGCTGCTCGAACGTGATCTCGCCCATCCGGCGCTGGAGCCGGTCGCGCGCTGGTTCGACGCCAATATCCCCGCCGCGCTCCGCGAGGCGGGCGGGGGCAGCTTCGCGGCATGAGCGGGAAGCGGCCTAAGGAACTCGTGCTGGCCAGCGATACGGCGATGGTCATGGCCGCGGGCCTCGGCAAGCGGATGCGGCCGCTGACCGCGACCCAGCCCAAGCCGTTGGTCCGCGTCGCGGGCAAGCCGCTGATCGATTACAGCCTTGATCACCTGGCCGAGGCCGGGGTGGCCAGGGCCGTGGTCAACGTCCACTACCTCGCCGACGCGCTGGAGGCGCATCTCGCGATGCGCGCCGCGCCCGCGATCACCGTGTCCGACGAGCGCGCGCTGCTGCTCGAGACCGGGGGCGGCATGGTCAAGGCCCTGCCGCACCTGCCCGACCCGTTCTTCTGCCTCAACAGCGACAACATCTGGCTTGACGGCCCGCGCGATGCATTCCGCGAGCTGTCCGACGCCTGGCGGCCGCACGAGATGGACGCGCTGCTGCTGCTGGTCTCGCACAAGCAGGCGCACAACTACGCGGGCAGCGGCGATTTCCATCTCGGTCCGACCGGCCTCATCAGCCGCCGCCGGCCGGGCCGGATCGCGCCGTTCATCTATACCGGCATCCAGCTCGTCTCGCACCGCCTGCTGCGCGATGCGCCGGAGGGGGCCTTCTCGACCAATGTCTTCTGGCAGCGCGCGATCGAGGAGCAGCGGCTCTACGGCCTGATCCATACCGGCGAGTGGTTCGAGGTCGGCGATCCGGGAGCGATCGCGCCGACCGAGGCCTGGCTCAGCCGTGCCTGAGCGGAACAGCCCGCAAGTCTATTCCATCGCTGCCCATCGCGGTTTCGCCGATGCGCTCGTCGCCGGGATGGTCCCGCGTTATGCTGAGCCCGAGCTGGGCCTGGCCCGGCTGACCCTGCTGCTGCCGAGCCAGCGCGCCGTGCGGACCGTGACCGAAGCCTTCGTTCGCCTGGCCGAAGGGGGGATGCTGCTGCCGCGCATGGCCGTGGTCGGCGACCTCGACCTCGACGAGACGCTGGGGCCGCTGCTCGACCCGCTGCTGGACGGTGCGGATATCCCGCCCGCCGCCGACCCGACCCGGCGCTGGCTGCGCCTCGCCGCGATCCTGCGCGAGGTCCAGGGCGCGGAGAGCCCGCGCGGCGCCGCGCTGCTGCGTCAGGCCTACGAGGCGGGGCGGACGATGGACCGCCTCCTCGTCGAGGGGATCGCGCCGGACGACCTGCTGTCCGAGGCGGTCGTCGGCCTGGTCGGCGATCAGGCTGCGCACTGGAGCGCGAGCACGCGCACCTTCCTGATGGCCCAGCGGCTCTGGCTGGCCGAGCTGGCGGCGCGCGGCGAGGTCGACGGGCCGGCGCGGCGCAACCTGCTGTTCGACCATGCCGCGCGGCGATGGAAGGCCGAGCCGCCGGAACAGGCGATCGTCGCGGCGGGCGTCACCAGCGCCTCGCCGGCTCTCGCGCGCCTGCTGCGCGTGGTGTCCGGACTGCCGCGCGGCGCGGTGATCCTGCCCGATCTCGACCTGGCGCTCGACCAGGACGTCTGGGACGCCCTCGGCACGGCGGGCAAGCCGGCCGAGGCGGGCGATCCGCCGTTCGGGCGGCACGACGCGGTCACGCATCCGCAGTATCACCTCAAGCTGCTGCTCAATCGCATGGGCGTGGCCCGCGAGGAGGTGCAGCCGTGGCACCGCTCGGGTCTCGCGGCCTCGCCGCCGGCGCGCAGCCGGGCGATCTCCAACCTGTTCCTGCCGCCGGGCGCCAGCGCCCGCTGGGTCGACCTGCCCGAGGACCAGCGCCGCCTCTCCGGCGTCCGGCTGATGGAAAGCGCCCA
The DNA here is from genome assembly GCA_938005655.1 of uncultured Novosphingobium sp. Taxonomy (GTDB): domain Bacteria; phylum Pseudomonadota; class Alphaproteobacteria; order Sphingomonadales; family Sphingomonadaceae; genus Novosphingobium. Next base: position 9,188 of record CALLNA010000143.1, on the reverse strand, counting down.
TCCCGGCGAGGAGGCGCAGGTGATCGCCGTGCTGATCCGCGAGGCGCTGACCGTGCCGGAGCGGCGCGTCGCCCTGGTCACGCCGAGCCGGACCCTGGCCCAGCGGGTGATCGCCCACCTGCGGCGCTGGGGGATCGAGGCCGACGATACGGCGGGCGCGGTCCTGACTCAGACCCCGGCGGGACGCCTCCTGCTCCTCCTAGCGGAGATCGCGGCGGAAGCGGCGGCCCCCGTGCCGCTGGTCGCGCTGCTCGGCCATCCGCTGGTCCGGCAGGGCGAGGCGCGGCCCGCCTGGCTCGACAAGGTCCGCGCGCTCGACCTCGCCCTGCGCGGCCCGCGTCCCGGGCCGGGTCTCGGGTTCCTGCGCAAGCACGGCGAGAAGATTGATGCTGCCTGGTGGGGCGAGGTCGAGGACATCCTCGACCCCTTGCTGGCCCTGCCCGACGAGGCGCTGCTGGCCGATTGGCTCGACCTGCTCGCCACGGCCGCCGAGCGGCTCTGCGGCGAGGCGATCTGGAGCGGTCCGGACGGGCGGATGCTGGCGGGCTTCGTCGAGGACCTGCGCGAGGCTGCGCGGGCCGTCGGCTCGACGGTCCCGACGCGCGACCTGCCGGCCGTGCTCCATGATGCGATGGGCCGCTGCTCGGTGCGCCCGCCCTGGGGCGGCCATCCCCGCGTCCAGGTCTATGGCCTGATCGAGGCGCGGATGAGCCGGGCGGACCTGGCGATCTGCGCCGCGCTGCACGAAGGCTCCTGGCCCGCCGCGCCGGGCGCGGAGGCGCTGCTGCCACCCGCCGTGCTGCGCCATCTCGGCGTGCCGGGGGGCGAGTTCCGCATCGGGCTCTCGGCCCACGACCTCGCCGCCGCGCTCGGCGCGCCCGAGGTGGTGCTGAGCTGGGCGCGGCGCGACGAGGCCGGGCCGGTGATCCCCTCGCGCTTCGTGCTGCGGGTCCAGGCTATGCTCGGCGACCGGCTCGCGGACAGCCACCGCGAGAGCGAGGCGCCGCGCCGCGCCCTGGCGCTCGACGAAGCGCCGCCGGCCGAGCCCTATCCGCGGCCCCGGCCCGATCCCAGCCCGGAGCAGCGCCTGGTCGCGATCTCGGCCACCGCGCTCGATCGGCTGCGGGGCGATCCCTACCAGTTCTATGCCTCGGCGATCCTCGGCCTCAAGGCGCTCGACGGGCTCGATTCGGAGCCGAGCGCGGCGTGGAAGGGCACGGCGGTCCACGCGATCCTCGACCGCTGGCACAAGGCGGGCGAGCGGCCGGGCGCGCTGATCCCGCTGGCGCACGAGGTGCTCGACGAGATGAGCGCCCACCCGCTGATGCGCAGCCTGTGGCAGCCGCGCCTGCTCAAGGCGCTGGAGTGGATCGAGGCCGAGCTGCTCCGCCAGGGCGGTGAGGGGCGCAAGGTGCTGGGGACCGAGGTCCGCGGCGAGATGTCGTTCGGCGGGGTGAAGGTCCACGGCCAGGCCGACCGGATCGACCGGCTGGCCGACGGCAGCCTCGCCATTGTCGACTACAAGACCGGCAAGCCGCCGTCGCCGCGGATGGTCGAGGAGGGCTTCGCGCTCCAGCTCGGCCTGCTTGGGCTGATCGCGCGGGCCGGGGGCTTTCCGGACGTGGCCGGCGAGCTTCGGCACTTCGAATACTGGTCGCTCAGCAAGCGCCCGCGCGGGCAGGACTTCGGCTATTGGGAGGAGCCGATCCCGGAGGGCGCGAGGAAGCGCGGCCTGCCGCGCGACGAGTTCCTGAGCCGGACCGAAGCCTACCTCAACGACGCCCTGAACCGCTGGATCAAGGGCCGCGAGCCGTTCACCGCGCGGCTCAATCCCGACTATCCGGGCTATGCCGACTACGACCAGCTCATGCGCCTCGACGAATGGCAGGCGCGCGGGGACGAGGCATGAGCGGGGGTGAAGCGAAGGTCTGGCCGCTCAAGGACAACCAGCGTCTTGCCGTAGCGCCGGAGGACACCGTCTGGCTCAGCGCCTCGGCGGGGACGGGCAAGACGCAGGTATTGTCCTCCCGCGTGCTGCGGCTGCTGCTCCAGCCCGATGTCGATCCCTCGCAGATCCTCTGCCTGACCTTCACCAAGGCCGGCGCGACCGAGATGGCGGCGCGGATCAACGCGACGCTGGCGACCTGGGTGCGCCTCTCCGACGCGGACCTGTTCCGCCACCTGGAGGCGATCGGCGCGCCCTCCGATCCCGCGACCCGGGCGCGGGCGCGCACGCTGTTCGCCGCCGTGCTCGATTGCCCCGGCGGGGGGCTCAGGATCGATACGATCCATGCCTTCGCCCAGTGGCTGCTCGCCGCCTTCCCGACCGAGGCCGGGCTGATCCCCGGCACGCGGCCGATGGAGGATCGCGACCGCGACCTGCTGGCGCGGCAGGTGCTGGCCGACCTGCTGCTCGACGCCGAGGCGCGCGGGGACGCGGCGCTGCTGGATTCGCTCGCAGCGCTCTCGCTGCGGATGGCGCCCGACGAGGTCGAGCGCTTCCTGCTGCGCTGCGCCTCGGCGCACGAGTTGTGGCTGGGGCCGGGAAGCTGGACGCCGCCCCTGGCCGTGCAGGTGAAACGGCTGCTGGGTCTCCCGGGCGATGCCGACGAGGCGGCGCTGGCGGCATTGTGCGGGGACGACGCGTTCGACGTTGCCTCGCTGCGGCGCTGCCGGGAGACCCTGGCGGCCTGGGACAGCGCGACCGGGCGCGACGGGACGGAGGCGATCGACGCCTGGCTGGCCCAGGACGCGGCGGTGCGCGCCCTGGCGATCGACGACCTCCACCTCGGCCTGTTCACCAAGACGACCGGTGCGCCGAAGCAGCTCAACAACGTCCTCAAGCGCGATCCCGACTACGAGCAGCATGTCCTGCGGGTCGGCGCCTGCATCGACGCCGTGCGCGAGCTGCGCGCCCAGCTCGCCCTGGCGGCCTGGCTGGCCCCGGCGCTGGAGCTGGGCCGCCACTTCGCGCTCGCCTGGCACGAGGCCAAGCAGCGCGAGGGGCTGATCGACTTCGACGACCAGATCCGCCAGGCCGCCGACCTGCTCGGCCGCTCCGAGCTGTCGGAGTGGATCCGCTACAAGCTCGACCGGCGGTTCGACCACGTGCTGATCGACGAGGCGCAGGACACCAACGAGGCCCAGTGGCGGATCATCGAGGCGCTGACCGGGGACTTCTTCACCGGCCTGGGCGCGCACGGCGACAAGCTGCGCACGCTGTTCGTGGTCGGCGACTACAAGCAGGCGATCTTCCGCTTCCAGGGCACGAGCCCGGAGAACTTCGAGGCGGCCCGGCGGCGGGTGGAGGAGCAGCTTCGCGGGCTGGTCGAGAACGCCGAGGAGTCGCGCGAGAGAGGCCGCGTACCGAGGCTCCGGCAGCTCGGGCTCGCCGTCTCGTTCCGCACCGCGCAGCCGGTGCTCGATTTCGTCGACCGCGCCATCGCCCATGTCGGCCATGCCGCCTTCGGCCTGTCGGAGCCCCCCGTGGCGCATCAGGGCGAAGCGCGGCCCGGCTACGTCGCCCTGTGGCGGCCGGTCGGGCTGAGCGGCGACGAGGCCGAGGACGAAGCCGAGGAAGGCGGCGAGGGCTGGCTGTCGCGGCCCGACCGGCAGATGGCCGACCTCATCGCCCGGCAGGTCCGCGCCTGGATGGACGAGGGCTTCCCGCTGGTGAAGGGCGGCGCGCGGCGGGCCGGGCCGGGCGACGTGATGATCCTGGTGCGCAAGCGCAAGGAGCTGGCCGGGCTGATCATCGCCCGGCTCCATGCCGCCGGGGTGCCGGTCGCGGGCGTCGACCGGCTGCGGCTCGGCGCGCCGTTGGCGGTGAAGGACCTCGTCGCCGCGCTGCGCTTCGCCGCCCAGCCGCTCGACGACCTCAACCTCGCGGCGCTGCTGGTCTCGCCGCTGGTCGGCTGGTCGCAGGAGCAGTTGCTGGAGCACGGCTATCGCGAGCGCTACGCGCACCTGTGGTCGCACTTGCGCCGCAGCTCGCATCCGGAGGTCGCGGCGGCGCGGGACCTGCTCGACGGCCTGCTCGCCCGCGCGGATTACGAATCGCCGCAGGCCCTGCTGCACTGGCTGCTGGTCGGGCCGTGGCAGGGGCGGCGCAAGCTGGTCGCGCGGCTCGGGCGCGAGGCGAACGATCCGATCGACGAGCTGCTCAATGCCGCCGGGGCCTATGCAGCGAGCGCGGCGGCCTCGCTGGTCGGCTTCCTCGCCTGGTTCGATGCGGGCGAGGGCGAGCTGAAGCGCGAGGCGGGCAAGAGCGATGGCCTGGTCCGGGTGATGACCGTCCACGGCTCGAAGGGCCTCCAGGCGCCGATCGTGATCCTGGCCGACGCGGCGGGCGATCCGGACAGCGCCCGGGGCTCGGCGCTCGACCTTGCCGAGCCCGGGTTTCCCGGCGCCGCGCCGCGCCGCGTCCCGCTCCCCGGCCTGCGCAAGGAGGAGAAGGGCGCGCGGGTCCGCGCCGCCGAGGAGGAAGCCGCGCGGGCCGAGGGCGAGGAGCACTGGCGCCTGCTCTACGTCGCGATGACCCGGGCGGAGGAGGCGCTGTTCGTCGGCGGCGCGCTCGGCCTGCGCGAGAAGGCGCCCGCCCCGCAAAGCTGGTACGCCCGCCTTGCCGAGCTGTTCGAGGAAGCCGATCCGCTCGAGGACGCGCTGTGGGGCCATCGCTTCGAGCATGGCGCCCTCGCCGAACTCCCCCCGCGCGAGGCCGCGCCGGAGCCGGCGCAGCCTCCAACCTTGCCGGCCTGGCTGCACCAGCCCGTCGCCGCCGAGCCGCGCCCGCCGCGTCCACTGGCGCCGTCCTCGCTGGGCGAGGACGTCTCGCCCGACCCGCCGCTCGCGCCGGGCGCGGGCCTGGCGGCGGCGCAGCGCGGGGTGATGATCCACAAGCTGCTCGAGCGCCTGCCCGCCGTGCCCGACACCGCGCGGGCGGATGCGGCGCGGCGCTGGCTGGCGCGCAACGCGCCGCGACTGGATGCCGAGGCGCGGGAGGACATCGCCCAAGCCGCGCTGGCCGTGCTCGGTCATCCCGATTGGGCCGGGCTGTTCGCGCCCGAGGCCCTGGCCGAAGTGCCGCTCGCCGCGGTCGTTGGCGGGCAGGTCGTCGCCGGCACCATCGACCGGCTGCTGGTCGGGCCCGAGCGCATCCGCCTGGTCGATTTCAAGACCGCCCGTCGCCCGCCGCGCGACCTGGACGGGATGCCGGGCGCCGTCCTGCGCCAGATGGCGGCCTATGTCGCGGCGCTCGAAGCCGCCTATCCGGGCCGCCGGGTCGAGGCCGCCGTGCTCTACACCCAGACGCCTCAGCTCATCGAGATTCCCGCGGAGGCGCTGAGCCGCCACAAGTCCGCGTTGTTCACAGCGCAGTAAAGCTTTTCCCGTCGGCCGGTTGCGCTGCGGGGCGCAGCGCCTAGATTGCGGGGCAAGAGATACAGGAGACCATCCGATGCCGACCAAAGCCGTCACCGACGCGAGCTTCGCCGCCGACGTCCTCCAGTCCGACAAGCCCGTGCTGGTCGACTTCTGGGCCGAATGGTGCGGCCCTTGCAAGATGATCGCTCCGGCCCTGGAGGAGATCAGCGACGAGCTGTCGGACAAGGTGACGATCGCCAAGATGGACATCATGGAGAACACCGATGTCCCCGGCCAGATCGGCGTCCAGTCGATCCCGCTGATGGTGCTGTTCAAGGACGGCAAGCCCGTCGCCCAGAAGCTCGGCGCCGCGCCCAAGAGCCAGCTCAAGGGCTGGCTGGAAAGCGTGCTCTAAGCCTTCCGAACCTCCCCGCTCGCGGAGAGGTTTTCGTATCAGTCCAGCCTGCTCATCCGCTCGGCCAGGTCGTCCCACAAGGCCGGGCTCGATGCGCCGAGCAGACCCGGCAGCAGGTGCTCGTCGACGCGGTAGGGCCGTCCGTCCGGCCGCGCCGCCTTGCCGCCCGCCTCATTCAGCAGCAGCACGCCTGCGGCATGGTCCCAGGCCAGCGTCCGCTCGAAGATCGACACGTCGTTGATGCCGAGCGCCAGGCGCGGCCATTGTTCGGCGGCGCAGCGCGGGATGTCGACGCAGGTGTAGTGCGGGGCGATCTCGCTGCGCAGCGCCTCGCGCCGGGCGGGATCGGCGAAGACCAGCGAGATCGCGGCGATGGGCGGCTCCTGCCCGCTCGGACGGGCGCGGATGCGCTCCCCGTCGACGAAGGCCCCCTGGCCGCGCCCGGCATGGCAGAACCGCCCGCTCAGCACGTCGAGAATCCACCCGCCGACCGTCTCGCCCTTCTCGGCGAGGGAGACGATCACCCCGAACGGCGGCTTGCCCACGGCGAAGTTGTTGGTCCCGTCGAGCGGGTCGACGATCCAGCACAGCGCGTCGCCGAGCCGGTCCTGGAGCGAGGGATCGGCGTGGTAAGCCTCCTCGCCGACCACGGCGGCCTCGGGCAGCAGGCGGGCGAGGCCTTCGGTCAGGATCGCCTCGGCCTCGCCGTCGGCCACCGTGACCACGTCGTCGGCGGCCTTGGCCACGATCTGCTCGGCGGCCAGCCTTTGATAGCGCGGCAGGATTGCGCGCTCGGCCGCCTCGCGCATCAGGGCTTCGACCTGCCGGGTGAGCGCGGCGTCGATCAACTCCGGTAATCCGCGTTGATCGAGATGTAGCCGTGGGTCAGGTCGCAGGTCCACACCGTGGCGCGGCCTTCGCCGAGGCCGAGGTCGACCTGGATCGTGACCTCCCGTCCCTTGAGGTGCGCGGCGACGGGCGCCTCGTCGTAGTCGGCCAGCGGCAGGCCCTCGCGCGCCGCCCAGATGCCGCCGAAGCCGATCGAGAGCCGGTCGCGGTCCGCGGGCTCGCCGGCCTTGCCGACCGCCATGACCACGCGGCCCCAGTTGGCGTCTTCCCCGGCGATGGCGGTCTTGACCAGCGGCGAGTTGGCCACGGCGAGGCCGACCCGGCGCGCGCTCTCGTCGCTGACGGCCCCGGTCACGGCGATCTCGACGAACTTCTGCGCGCCTTCGCCGTCCTTGACGACGAGATGGGAAAGCTGGCGGCAGACGTCCTCCAGCGCGGCAGCAAAGGCGTCGGCCCCGGCATCCTCGAACGAGGCGAGCGGGACGTTGCCGGCTTGGCCGGTGGCGAAGGCCAGCACCGTGTCGCTGGTCGAGGTGTCGCTGTCGACGGTGATGCAGGAGAAGGTCCGCCCGTTCGCGGCCGAGAGGCAGGCTTGCAGGAAGGCCGGATCGACCGCCGCGTCGGTGAAGACGTAGCCGAGCATGGTCGCCATGTCGGGCGCGATCATGCCGCTGCCCTTGATGATCGCTGAGAGGGTGACGGTCTTGCCGCCGACCACCGCCCGGGCCGTGGCGCCCTTGGGGAAGGTGTCGGTCGTGCCGATGGTCCGCGCGGCCTCTTCCCACGAGCAGGGCGCGGCGGTCAGCGCGGCCTCGACGCCGGCCCGCGCCTTGTCCTTTGGCAGCGGTACGCCGATCACCCCGGTCGAGGAGACGAAGACCTCGCTCGGCGCGCAGCCGAGGTGCGCCGCGACCTGGCCCATGATCTGCTCGACCGCTTCGCGTCCGCGATAGCCGGTGAAGGCGTTGGAATTGCCTGCATTGACGATCAGCGCCCGCGCCTTGCCGATGGCGGCGATCTCGCGCCCGATCTCGACCTCGCTGGAGCAGCAGACGTTCCTGGTGAATACCCCGGCGACGGTGGTGCCCTCCACCAGCTCGACATAGGTCAGGTCGCAGCGGCCCCAGTCCTTGTACCCGGCCCGCGCGACGCGCGGCGTGACCCCGGCGATCGGCGGCAGGTCGGGGAAGGGCGTGGCGAGCGGGGAGATGGCTTCGGACATGGGGTGCGGCCTAGTCAATCGTGGAAGGCCGGGCAATCGCAGAACGGCAGTCTTTACTCATCATCATTCTGACGACACTGAGAGACCTATGAAGCATCGATACCTTGCTGTGCTAGTCTGTACGGCCTCTGTCGTCGGCACGGCCGCGTTCGCGTCGGAACCCACACCGGTAGGTAATCCCGGCATGTGGGTTATGACGAAGGATTATCCCACAGAAGCCTTGCGTAGCCGCGCCCAAGGAGATGTCGGGTTTGTCGCAGAAGTGAGCCGGTCAGGGAAAGTGCAGCGCTGTGAGGTTGCCCAAAGCAGCGGGTCAAGCATATTGGACGAAGCGACGTGCAGATTGATTACCCAACGCGCAAGGTTCTTTCCCGCCAGGGACGCCCGAAACAAGCCGATCACAGGATTCTATCGGGCAAAGGTCAAGTGGGTCATTCCTGCCTATCGACCCTCTCTTGAGCCCGATTACTCTCGGATTTTCAAAGGTCTTTAAAGCAGCGAGGATCGATGCCGGAACACTTCGGCTCTGTTTGCCCGAATAAGCCGGTGGTACTGGACGCCCGCCGCCCAAGTCCCTATCTGTCCCCGACGATGAACCGTGTCCTCCTCACTCTGCTGGCCCTGCTGACGGGCTTCGCCGCGCAGGTCTCGCCTGCGCAGGCGGCCGTGCGCGGGGCCGGGGCGGCGGAGGTCGGGGCGGTGCAGACCGTGCAGGCCGCGGTTCGTCTCGCCCGGCAGGTCGTCGTGGCGGCCGGCCATGCCAGCGTCGGCTATGACGCCCGGCTGAGCGAGGCCGCGCCCCTGCCGTGTCTGGTGGATGGCGGCAGCGCCGTCCGCATCGGGATCGACCGCGCCCGCCAATAGGTGCCGTTTCGCAACGTCCCTTCGATTTCGCCGCGCGGCCGCCGGGAAAGGCCGCGCCGGCCGCAACCGCACTACCCTTTTCAGGAATTCGCATATGCTCGGCGCTGTCGCCAAGGCCCTTTTCGGCTCGTCCAATGACCGTTACGTCAAGTCGCTCGACAAGATCGTTCGCCAGATCAACGATTTCGAGCCGGCCCTTTCCGCCCTGACCGACGAGGAGCTGGCCGCCCAGACGGTCAAGTTGCGCGGCCTGCTGGCCGAGGGGGCGACGCTCGACGACGTGCTGCCCGAAGCCTTCGCCACGGTGCGCGAGGCGGGCAAGCGCAAGATGGGGATGCGCCACTTCGACGTGCAGATGATCGGCGGCATCGTCCTCCATCGCGGCGAGATCGCCGAGATGCGGACCGGCGAGGGCAAGACCCTGGTGGCGACGCTGGCGACCTACCTCAACGCGCTCGAGGGCAAGGGCGTCCACGT
>CALLNA010000142.1 GCA_938005655.1 uncultured Novosphingobium sp. | reverse complement strand
GCGCCCGCCGCGTCCTCGACGGTGACGGTCCACAGCGCCGCCGCGCTGTCCCAGTTCGCCGCCTTCGCGGTCTGCCCGAAGCGGATGTGCCCGGCGATCCCCCGGCGGTCGGCGACGTCGCTCAGGTAGGTCCGGATCGTCTCGCCCGGCGCGATCGCCCGCTCGTCCCGCCATGGCTCGAAACCGTAGCCGAGCGTGAACATGTCGCTGTCCGAGCGGACGCCGGGATAGCGGAACAGGTCCCAGGTCCCGCCGATCCGCTCGCGCCGTTCGAGGATCGCATAGGTCTTGCCCGGGCACCGCTCGCCCAGGTGCGCGGCCATGCCGATGCCGGAGATGCCGGCGCCGACGATGAGGATATCCAGAGGCTCTACGTTCACAGGGCGGCTCCCGATTGCCAGCATCTTCCGCATTTGCCAGACACGCGCAATGCCGATCGTCGCCGCGCGCCGCTATATCGCCGGAAGGCCCAGCGAGGACGTCCTCGTCGTCGACGGGGCGGAGCGGGCGCCGCTGCCCGCCCAGTCGTTCGACTGGATCGGGCTGTGCGAGCCCACCGAGGAGGAGATGGACCGGGTCCGCCGCCAGTTCGGCCTGCATCCGCTCGCGGTCGAGGACGCGACGACGCCGACGCAGATGCCCAAGGTCGAGATCTACGGCAAGCAGCTCTTCATCGTCGCCCGCACCGCGGCGATGGAGGAGGGCGAGAACATCACCTATGGCCAGACGGCGATGTTCCTCGGGCCGGACTTCATCGTCAGCGTCCGCTACGGCTCGACCCGCGCCCATGTCGAATTGCGCCAGAAGCTGGAGCTGGACGCCCTGCGCCTGACCGAGGGGCCGGACTTCGTCGCCCATGCGATCCTCGATTTCATCGTCGACGGCTACCAGCCGCTGCTCGACCGGCTCGACGAGGCGGTCCAGGCGATGGAGGAGCAGGCGATCAACGTCTTTCCGCAGCAGTCGACGATTCGCCGCATCTTCCGCCTGCGCCGCCAGCTCGTCCGCTTCGAGCGGATCATCGGCCCGATGGAGGAGGTCTGCCGGCGCCTGGTGACGGTCGACCTGCCGGCGATCGATCACGCGGCGACGGTCTGGTTCCGCGCCGTGCTCGATCACGTCCACCGCACGATCGCGCGGATCAGGGGCCTGCGCGAGACCCTGGCCTCGATCGTCGACACCGCCGCGCTGATGGAGGCGCACCGCCAGGGCGAGATGACCCGCCAGCTCGCCGCCTGGGCGGCGATCCTCGCCGTGCCGACCGCGATCGCCGGCATCTACGGCATGAACTTCGAATACCTGCCGGAGCTTCGCTGGCACTACGGCTATTTCATGGTCCTGGGGGCGATCGCGGCGATCTGCGGCGGGCTGTTCTGGCGCTTCAAGCGGATCGGCTGGCTCTAGGGTCCGTACCCGCCACCAGCGCCATCGGGTCGCCTTGCGGAGCCGGTGTCCGGCCGCGGGACAGGTCCTCGGCTGTGGAAAGGGCGCTTGCGGCGAGGGCCGCCAGCGAATAGCGCGACGCTCGGAGTCGCGAGAATGTCGCATTCGTGACGCGAATACAGGGGAATACGCGCGATGTTCGGATGGTTCCAGCGGCTGCTTCCCAAGTCGGGCGACTTCTTCGGGATGTTCGAGCGCCATGCCGCGGCGACGGTCGCGGCCGCCGAATCGCTGGTCAGCCTGGCGCGCGGGGAGGGCCGGGCCGAGGACCACGTCCGCACGATCCGCGACCGCGAGCACGATGCCGACGACATCATCCGCGAGGTGCTGAGCGCCGTGCGCCAGACCTTCCTGACCCCGTTTGACCGCGGGGCGATCACCGACCTGATCGGCGCGATGGACGATGTGATCGACGAGATCCAGGCGGCCGCCTCGGCGATCGAGCTGTACGAGGTGGTCGATTTCACCGCGCAGCAGCAGCAGCAGATGGCGGACGTCGCCCTGCGCGCGACCAGGCTGATCGCCAAGGCCATGCCGATGCTGCGCGACGTCAACCGCAACGGGCACGACCTGCACCTGCTGACCGGGGAGCTGGTCGCGCTGGAGGGGGAGGTGGACTTCCTCCACCAGGCCGGGCTCAAGGTGAACTTCCAGGAGCAGCGGGCCAATCCCGACCCGGTGACGTTCATCGTCAGCCGCGAGATCTACAAGCACCTGGAGAAGATCGCCGACGCCTTCGAGGACGTCGCCAACGAGATCGACAGCCTGGTCATCGACCACGGCTGAGCGGGGGCACTGCGATGCATGACCTGGCCTTTCCGCTGCTCGTCGGGCTGATCGGCCTGGCGCTGGTCTTCGACTTCCTCAACGGCCTGCACGACGCGGCGAACTCGATCGCGACGGTGGTCACGACCCGGCTGCTCTCGCCGCTCTGGGCGGTGATCTTCGCCGCCGCGGGCAATTTCGCGGCCTACTGGATCGTCGGGCTGCACGTCGCCGAGACCGTGGGCAAGGGGATCATCGACAAGGACGCGGTGACGCCGGCCGTGGTCTTCGGCGCGCTGATCGGGGCGATGTTCTGGAACGTGCTGACCTGGATCAAGGGCATCCCCTCGTCGTCCAGCCACGCGCTGATCGGCGGGCTGCTCGGCGCGGGCATGACCCACGGCGGCTTCGCCGTGGTCGAAAGCTCGGGCACGGTGAAGACCATCGTCGCCATCGTCCTCTCGCCGGTGATCGGCTTCGCGCTGGCTATGTTCCTGATGCTGGTCACGTCCTGGCTGTTCCGCGGCCGCCAGCCGCGCCGGGCCGAGAACGTGTTCAAGACGCTCCACCTGTTCTCCAGCGCGGCCTATTCGATCAGCCACGGCGGCAACGACGCGCAGAAGACCATGGGGGTCATCACCGTCCTGCTCTATTCGACCGGCTATCTCAACGGCACCTTCCACGTCCCCGAATGGGTCGTGCTGTCGTGCTATGCGGCGATCTCGCTGGGGACGATCTCGGGCGGCTGGCGGATCATCAAGACGATGGGCAGCAAGCTGACCAAGCTCGACCACCATACCGGCTTCTGCGCCTCGACCGCCGGGTCGATGGTGGTCTTCGGGGCGAGCGCCTTCGGCATCCCGGTCTCGACCACCCATGCGATCACCGGCAGCGTGATCGGCACCGGCGCGGCGCGCAAGGCCAGCTCGGTGCGCTGGAGCCTCGCCGCGAACGTGGTCGTCGCCTGGTTCATCACCATCCCGGCCAGCGCCGCGGTGGGGGCGGCGTTCTATCTGATCACGCGGCTGTTCTGAGGCCGGGCGGACAGGGAAGGGTACAGGCAGCCCCTCCCCTTTCAGGGGAGGTTCTGGAGCACGGTTCGCGCTAAGGCTGCGAAACCTCCGCGGCCGCGCCTTGCAGCTTCTCCACCAGCGGCCACAGCACCTCGTCGGCGTGGATCGTGCAGAAGTATTCGTTGACCTGCTTGATCTTGCCGTTCTCCAGCGTGAACACGAAGCAGTACTGGTTGCGATAGGGCGTGCCGAGGCTGGTCGTCCCGTCGCCCTCGGCCTCGACCGCGACGTTGTCGCCGTCGGCGATGACCCGGTGGATCGTCAGGTTGAGCCCGGTCGGGAGCATCCCCTTGAAGGCCTCGATCATCCCGGTCATCGTCGCCGCCTCGCGCCGCCCGGCGAGCCTGCCGTAGCCCTTGGCGATGGCGCAGGCGTCGGGGGCGAGGCAGGGCGCGGCCAGCTCGGCGTTGTTGGTGCCCATGCCCTCCATGAACTGGAGGACGACGCGCCGATTGGCTTGGGTGTTCTCTTCGCTCATGCCGCTTGCTCTCCTTTTCCGAACAGTCCGCGCAGCCAGGCGAGGACCAGGGTCCAGGCCGACCGGCGGGGCGATGCCGCCGCCGTCGTCTCGATCCCGGCCGCCTGCTCGATGCCTTCCTTGAGCTGCCCGGCGAAGCCCCTGGCGAGCTGGGGCAGCAGCGGGCGGCCCATGGCCTCCCACATCGGCGCCATCGGCCCGGTGCCCTCGACCCGCAGGGCGAGGGCGACCTCGGTGCCCTCGGCGGCGGGGACGGCGCGGTAGGAGCCGCCGCCGGTCACGGGATCGCCCTTGAGCTTGTAGGTGAAGTCGACCGCCTCGGGCCCGGCCCAGCGGTCGACATGGACCTCGACCGTCACCGTGCGGACCAGCCCGCCGACGCCGACCTTGACCACCCAGCGGGAATTGTCGTCGTCGACGATCTCGCAGTCCTGCATCCCGGGGACGAGGTTCGCCCAGCGGCGGATGTCGCGCGCGAAGTCCCACGCCTGGCCGATGCCGGCGCGGATCAGGACGGTCTGCTCGGTCTCGATCACGTCAGATGCTCACAGGCCCATGCGCTTCACTTCGGCTTCCAGCGCCGTGCTGGGATCGCCCGTGGCGTGGCGCGCGGCGAGCCAGCCGAAGGTCATGCCGCGGGCATTGGAGACGCCGCTCTGCATGACCGCGCCTGTCTCCATCCGCGCCACCGAGTTGCCCGCCGCATAGAGTCCGGGGATCGGCCGGTCGTGCCAGTCGACCACGCGGCAGTGCAGGGCGGTGAGCAGACCCGCCGCGGGGATCGCCGAGCCGCCGAGCCGCTCCAGCTCGACCGCGTAGAACGGCGGCTTGACCAGCGGGCCGAGGTTGGCGTTCGGCTTGTGATAGGGATCGCCGCACATCCAGGCGCTCCACGGGTGGGAGCCGCGGCCGAAGTCCGGGTCCTCGCCCTTCTCGGCATGGGCGTTGAAGCGCGCCACCGTGGCGTCCAGCGCGTCGGCGTCGATCCCGATCCGGCCCGCCAGCTCGCGGATGGAATCGGCGACGAAGCCGAAGCCCTCGGGCCAGTCCTGCCCCGGCATGATCGAGGCGAAGGGGTATTTCTCGCGCACCTGGCTGTCGATCACCACCCAGCAGGGGAAGTTGGGATGGGTCTGGGTGCCGCCGTCGATCTGGTCGATGGTGTAGTAGAACGAGCGGTAGAAGGCCTCGTTGCCGAAGCGCTTGCCCGCGCGGTTGACGACGATGGTGTGCGGCTGGCCGATCACCGCGAGCATCGAGCGGTACATCGGATGGCCTTCCTCGTCCTCCTCGCCCGGCACGCGCATCCCGAGCGAGGTGATGTCCGGCACCCGCGCGATCCGCGCGCCGACCGGCCCGGCGAGGCGGAAGTTCGAGCCGTCGACCGTCGAGAAGACGATCGAGCCCAGCTCGAGCTGCTGGCTCAGCGTCTTGTTGAGGTCCTGGTTGCGCTCGTAGCTGCTGACCGCGACGACCACGCCCCTGTTCGCCTTGACATAGAGGTCCTGACCATCGCGAACCACGCGCACGCCGACGATCCGCTCGCCGTCGCCGATCAGCTCCTCGGCGCTGGCCCCGGTCAGCAGCGGGATGCCGCGGTCGAGCGCGCCCTTGACGAAATAGGCGGCGAGGCCCGGCCCCAGGCAGCGCTCGTCCCTGGTCAGCCGCTCGCCCATCAGGGCGAAGTCCCACTTGACCATGTTGGCGACGCCGCCGGCGGCGAACATGTCGTGGTGGGTCAAGCCATAGGGCATCTGCGGCGAGAGGCGCGTCCTGGGCTGCCATTCCTCGCCCAGCGTCGCGCCCGCGAAGGGCACGCATTCGAGCATCCGCCCCTCGGCGACGCTGTCGTTGGTGGCGCCGTAGTAATAGTCCGGGCAGCCGCGGATGACCTCCATCCTCAGGCCGATCCGGTCCTCGAAATACTTGAGCGCCTGGCGCGCGTGGACGACCTTGTTGAGCGTCGCGAGATCGCTGCCGTAGCCCATCGCCAGGCGCTGGAGATAGCGGAAGCCGCTATCGACCGAATCCTCGATGCCCAGTTCCGCCGCGTGGTGGTTGCCCGCCACCCAGACCTCGCCCATCGACAGGGCGGTGACGCCGCCGACCTGGTCCGAGCGCTCGATGACGATGGCGCTCGCGCCGTTCTCGTGGGCGGTGATCGCTGCGGACAGGCCGCCGATCCCCGAGCCCAGCGCGACGACGTCGGCTTCGAGGTCCCAGTGCGGCGGCAGGTTGCGGATCATGGCAGGCGCTCTCCCAAGCGGGGAGCGTCCGATTAATGAAACGCTCCATTTCCTTTTTGGATAGCGTCTTGGCGGGGCGAGTCAAGCGGGCGCTTCACGCCGCTCCGCGCGAATCCGTCCCGGCCGGCAGGGCGATGCCGGCGATGGCCTGGGCCGCGCTGATCGGGCGGCTGAAGTGATAGCCCTGCATCAGGCGCAGGCCCAGCGACTGGGCGATCACCTGCTGCTCGGGCGTCTCGATCCCCTCGATGATGCATTCGAGCTTGAGCTGGCGGGCCAGGGCCACGATCGTCCCGATGATCGCGCGGGAGGAATGGCTGCGGGCGATGTCGCGGGCGAAGCTCTGGTCGACCTTGATGTGGTCGAGCGGCAGGTTGTTGACGTGGCTCAGGCTCGACTGCCCGGTGCCGAAGTCGTCGAGGGCGATGCGGAAGCCCATCCGGCGTAGCTTGGCGAGGTTGTCGGCGGCGCGGCGGTAGTCGTTGACCAGCGCGGTCTCGGTGATCTCGAAGACGATCCGGTCGGGCGGGCCGCCGGCCGCCTCGACCAGCCCGGCGATCCACGGCGCGGCGTCCTCGCGCAGGATGTCCCGCGCCGAGAGATTGATGTTGAGGCAGCGGCCGTGGTCCCAGGCGCGGCATTCGCGCAGGGCCTTGGTCAGGATCATCGCGGTCAGCTCGCCGATCCGGCCGGTGGTCTCGGCAAGGTGGATGAAGTCGGTCGGCGGCAGCCATTCGACCCCGTCGGGCGACCAGCGGGCGAGGGCCTCGAAGGCCACCGTATGTCCTTTGCCGGAATCGACGATCGGTTGATAGACCACGGCGAGCTGGCTCTCGAAGTCGGCCGAGGTGAAGACCCGGGTGATCGAGCGCTTGTCGCGCATCACCTGCTCGTCGGCGGCGGTGAACTCGCCGATCGCGGCGTTGCGCGTCTCCTTGGCCTTGTAGAGCGCCACGTCGGCACGCTCCAGGTTCTCGCTGACGTTGCTGTCGGCGCAGCGATGGATGCCGATCGAGCCGCGGATCGCCAGCATCCGGCCGTCGAACGCAATGGGGTGGGAGACGATCTCGGCCAGGCGCTCCATCACCGCGCGGACCCCGCCGTGGTTCATGTCGCCGGGCAGGAGGATGGCGAACTCGTCGCCGCCGAGCCGGCCGTGGGCGTCGATCTCGGGGACCTGTCCGATCCGCTCGGCCACGGCGCAGAGCACGGCGTCGCCGGCCGCGTGACCGTAGGTGTCGTTGATCAGCTTGAAGCCGTCGAGATCGAGCAGGGCGAGCCAGGGGCGCAGCGCCTGCGGCCGTGCCAGGCGATCCTCGAACAGGGCGAGGATGCCGCGCCGGTTCATCGCCCCGGTCAGGGCGTCGCGGGTCGCCTGCTCCTGGTGATGCCCGGCCCGCTCGGCCGATTCCCGCTCGCGCCGGGCGAGATCCTGGCGCGACAGCTCCAGCCCGACGAAATCGCGATGGTGGCCGCGGGTAATGATGATCAGCAGGACGCTGACCACGATCTGGAGCACGACGATCGGATAGCGGTTCGGATTGTCGTGCATGAGGAAGGCGACGCTCGACGGCACCATGACCGACAGGGCCATGGTGATCGCCGTCGCGGGCGAATGGGTCATGCCCAGGATGCCGGTGAAGCAGGTGATCGCGACGATGTAGTGGACCAGCGCCTGCCGCATGTCGCCGCCGTAGTTGTAGAGCGCCAGCGCCCAGACCGTGAGGCTGAGCGCCAGCACCGTGCCGGCGACGGGCAGCCAGACCACGTCGCGCTTGACCTGGGCGAAGCCGCGGCGGCGGTAGTTGGCGGGCATCCAGTAGATCGCGCGGCTGCTCGCGGCGAGGGCGAAGCAGGCGGGCAGCCAGATCGTCAGGTAGTGGGGCGCGGTATCGCGGAAGAAGAACGCCAGCATCAGGACGTTCACGATCACCACGCAGTAGAGCATGGGCAGGCGGTTCGCCAGATTGGTGCCGTAGGCGGCGATCAACGCGTCGTTGGATTCGTCCGCGAGGATGGAGTCCGGCATGGGCCGCTTCGCGCCGGCATCGTCGACGGGGCGCGCTGCTGATGGTTCCGGACTCATGGTCCGGATATCCTTGCCCGAAAAAGGTAAAAAGCCGGTCAACCCTGGCCTGCGCGAAGGACGCAGGGCCAGCCGGTCCCGATCGATCCGGAACGCTGTCTTTGGCGTTCCCTTCGTCACCCCGGACTTGATCCGGGGTCCCGCTTTTCTCTTCCGACGTCGCGCATGAAGCAGCGGGGCCCCGGATCAAGTCCGGGGCGACGAGATTTGTACGAGCGGCTGACCTACAGGCCGAGTTCTAGGCCGCCGGCACCCCGAACAGGTCGTGGGCGTCGGAATCCTCGACCAGCACGTCGACGATGTCGCCGGGCTTGAGCGTCGGGGCGACGTTGCGGAGGAAGACGGCGCCGTCGATCTCCGGAGCATCGGCCTGGCTGCGGCCCGTGGCGCCGATGTCGCCGTCCTCGTCGGGCTCGCCGACCTCGTCGACGATCACCGGCAGGACGCGGCCAACCTTGGCGGCGAGCTTGGCCGCGCTGATCGCCTCGGTCCGGGCCATGATCCGGGCGAAGCGCTCCTCCTTGACCGCCTCGGGCACGGGATCGGGCAGGTCGTTGGCGCCGGCGCCGGCCACCGGCTCGAAGCGGAAGGCGCCGACCCGGTCGAGCTGGGCCTCGTCGAGCCAGTCGAGCAGGTACTGGAAGTCCTCCTCGGTCTCGCCGGGGAAGCCGACGACGAAGCTGGAGCGGATGGCGATGTCGGGGCAGATGCTCCGCCAGTCGCGCAGCCGGTCGAGCACCCTGGCCTCGTTCGCCGGGCGCTTCATCGCCCGCAGGACCTTGGGCGAGGCGTGCTGGAAGGGAATGTCGAGATAGGGCGTCAGCAGCCCCTCGGCCATCAGCGGGATCACCGCGTCGACGTGCGGATAGGGATAGACGTAGTGCAGCCGCACCCAGGGCGGCGCGCCCTCGGGCGTGCGGAGCTGGCCAAGCTCGCGGGCGAGGTCGGTCATGTGGGCGCGGACCGGATAGCCGTGCCACATCCGCTCCTCATGGCGGATGTCGACGCCGTAGGCCGAGGTGTCCTGGCTGATGACCAGCAGCTCGCGGGTGCCGGCGGCGACCAGCTTCTCCGCCTCGCGCAGCACGGCGTCGATCCGCCGGCTGGCCAGCTTGCCGCGGAGCTGGGGGATGATGCAGAAGGCGCAGGAGTGGTTGCAACCCTCTGAAATCTTTAGATAGCTGTAATGACGCGGGGTCAGCTTGATATCGGCATCGACGGGCTGGGGGATGAGGTCGACGAAGGGACCCTGGCTCGGCGGCGCGGCCTCGTGCACGGCCTCGACGACCGCCTCGTACTGGTGCGCGCCGGTGACGGCGAGGACCGCCGGGAACCGCGCCCGGATCGCCTCGGCCTCGCTGCCCATGCAGCCGGTGACGATCACCCGCCCGTTCTCGGCGATCGCCTCGCCGATCGCGGCGAGGCTTTCCTCCTTGGCGGAATCGAGGAAGCCGCAGGTGTTGACCAGGACCACGTCGGCGCCCGCGTAGTCGGCGCTCATCGCATAGCCGTCGGCCCGCAGGCGCGTCAGGATGCGCTCGGAATCGACGAGCGCCTTGGGGCAGCCCAGGCTGACCATGCCGACCTTCTTCGCGTCGGGGATCAAGCGGGCATCGGGGATAAGGGTTGCCATGATCGGCCGCCCCCTACACCCTGAGGCGGCGTTTCGCTACTGTCGTGCGAAAGAGGAGGCTTGGATGGGGCAGATCAACTGGCTGGCGGTGATCCTGTCGGCGAACCTCGCCATGGCGGTCGGGTTCGTCTGGTACGGCCCGCTGTTCGGCGGCGCGCCGCTGCTCGGCCGGGTCAGCGGCGAGGCGGGCGAGCGTCGCGGGCCGGTCAGCGGGATGCTGATGGCCGTGCTGCTCCAGGGTCTCTCGGCGCTGATGCTGGCTCACAATTTCGCGCGGATCGGGCCGGAGACCCTGGCCGCCAAGCCCTGGCTCTACTGGATGCAGTCGGGCGGGATCGCGATCGCCTTCGTCGCCCCGGCGCTGTGGATCTCCTATTCGCGCCAGCGCCTGTCGCGGCGCGAGGCGCTGGTCGACAGCGGGTTCTGGCTGGCCGTCTATCTCGCCACCGGCACGGTGTTCTGGGCGCTCGGGTAGCGGTTTCAGTCCTCGCTGCCGACGGTCGGCTGGATCTCGACGATGACGTCGCCGGGGGCGATGCTCCGGGCGGCGTCCTCCCAGAAGCCGATCGGGCTGCCGTTGCGGTAGATGCGCAGGCCCTTGCCGCCGCTGGCCAGGGCGTCGAGCGAGCGCCCGATCTCCTCGGGCAGGGCCGGCCGCTCGATGAGTTGGACGTTCCCGGAGATCGAGGCGAGGTCCGCCAGGTAGTCGGCGATGTGCGAGCCCTTGGCCGATCCGGCGAGCAGCAGGCCGGTGAAGCGGACCGGGTTGATCACGTTGTTCGCCCCCGCCTGCCGGGCCAGGGTCTCGTTGTCCTCGGCCCGGACGACGACCGTGATCGGCACGCGCGGTGCCAGGTGGCGGACGGTCAGCACGATCAGGATCGAGGTGTCGTCGCGGCCCGCGGAGACCAGCACGGAGCTGGCCCGGTCGATCCGGATCGCGATCAGCGATTCGTCGCGGCTGGCGTCGCCCTCGATCACGTTGCAGCCCATCGCCTCGGCCTCGGCCAGGCGTTCGGGGCTCGGGTCCATGACGACGATGCCCGCCGGATCGGACCCGCGCTCGATCAGCTCGGCGACGGCCTGCGAGCCGCTGATGCCGAAGCCGAGCACGGCGACGTGGCCCTCCAGCCGTTCCTGGATACGCTTCATGCGCCACTTCTCCCAGCTGCGCTTGATGAGGAAATTGTAGGCCGTGCCGACGAAGATGAAGATCACGGCAAAGCGGATCGGGGTCACGATCACCGCCTCGATCAGCCGCGCGCCGTCGCTGACCGGGGCGATGTCGCCGAAGCCGGTCGTGGTGACGGAGATCATCGTGAAATAGACCACGTCGAGGAAGCTGACCTGGCCGTCGTGCTGGTCGACCAGCCCGGCGCGGTCGATCCAGTGAATCAGCACGACCAGGAAGATCAGCCCCAGCGCGGCGGACAGGCGGAGGCCGACGTCGGCCCAGACCGGGATGCCGATCGCCCGCCGCAGCGGCTGGAAACGCAGGTCCGGCCGCCGCACCCGCATCAGCGGCGCGGCAGGTTCGGCACCGGATCGACCGGCCGGTTGTCGCGGCGCAGCTCGAAGTGCAGCTCGTCGCGGGTCGCCTGGCCGGTGCGGCCGACCAGCCCGACGCGCTCCCCGGCGCGGACGCGGTCGCCCTCGTGCACGGTGATGCGGCTGAGGAAGCCGTAGGCCGAATGCCAGCCGCCGCCGTGGTCGACGACGACCAGGTTGCCGTATTGCTGCGGCTCGGTCCCGGCGAAGATCACCCGGCCCTCGGCGGCGGCGCGCACCGCGGTTCCCGCCGTGGCGACGATGTCGAGGCCGGGATGCTCGCTGCGCCCCGAGGCCGCGAAGCCGCGGCGGACCGTGCCGCTCAGCGGCCAGGCGAAGCGTGGTGGCGGCGGCGGCGGAGTCGCGGCGGCGGGCGGCTCGTCGCCGCGCGGCGGGATGATGCTCGGGATGAGCAGCTCCTGCCCGCGTCGCAGCGTGGCGTCGGGCGGGAGGTTGTTGGCGACCGCGATGTCCGCCCAGGACACGCCGTAGCGCCAGGACAGGCCGAACTGGGTGTCCCCGGCGACGACGCGGTGGCGGCGGGTGCGCGGGATGGCGAGGACCTGGCCGGTCTTCACCACATAGGGCGGGTCGAGCCGGTTCGCGGCGATGATCGCCTCGCGCGAGACGCCGGCGCGGTTGGCGATGCCGTGCAGCGTCTCGCCGGCCTTGACCGTGTGCTCGGTCTCGGTGGCGGGGGAAGGGGCGGCGGCGACCAGCAGCAGGGCCAGCGCGGGGAGCAGGACGCGCCTCACGAGGCGTAGCGCCCGGCGAGCTGGGCCAGCGAGGCCTCGTGCGTCAGGTCGAGCTGGAGCGGCGTGACCGAGACGAAGCCGTCGGCGATGGCCTCCAGGTCGCTGGCGTTGCCCGGCGTGTGCTCGATCCCGTGGAGGCCGAACCAGTAGTAGCGGTAGCCGCGCGGGTCGGTGCCCTCGACCACCGAGCCGCGCGCATAGTCGTGGAAGCCCTGCCGGACCACGCGGATGCCCTGGACCCGGTCGGCGGCGAGCGGCGGGAAGTTGACGTTGACCAGGGTCCGCTCGGCGAAGGGCGTGTCGAGCAGCGGGCGCAGCACCCGGGCGCCCCAGGCCTCGGCAGCGCCGAAGGGCACCTCGTCGGCCATGCCCTCTTTCGAATAGACCTGGCTCAGCGCGATCGAGCGGATGCCCGCCAGCGCGCCCTCGATCGCCGCCGCGACCGTGCCCGAATAGGTCACGTCGTCGCCCAGGTTCGCCCCGCGGTTGACGCCCGAGAGGATCAGGTCGGGCGGCTCGGGCAGGACCTTGCGCAGCGCCATGGTCACGGCGTCGGTCGGCGTGCCCGTCACCGAGAAGCGCCGCTCGGCGTGGCGGCGCAGGCGGACCGGGCGGGTCAGGGTGAGCGAATGGCCCGCCCCGGACTGCTCCTCGGACGGCGCGCAGATCCAGATGTCGTCGGAAAGCTGCGCGGCGATCTTCTCCAGGACGTAGAGCCCCGGCGCGTTGATCCCGTCGTCATTGGTGAGGAGGATGCGCATGGTGTTCGCTTTTGTTTGACCCGTCCGCTCTCTTCGACCGGCGCAGAAAGGAAGTATAGCCCCCGGCGAGGCTCGGGGCGGACCTATCCCCTATTGCGGGACCAGCCGGGTCAGCCCGCCCGTATAGGGCAGCAGCGCCGCCGGCACCGCGACCGAGCCGTCCTCCTGCTGGAAGTTCTCCAGCACGGCGACAAGCGTCCGCCCGACCGCGAGGCCCGAGCCGTTGAGCGTGTGGACGAACTCCGTCCCCTTCTGCCCTTCAGGCCGGAACCGCGCGTTCATCCGCCGCGCCTGGAAGGCGCCGCAGTTGGAGACCGAGGATATCTCGCGATAGGCCTGCTGGCCGGGCAGCCAGACTTCGAGGTCGTAGGTCAGCCGCGCGGTGAAGCCCATGTCGCCCGCGCAGAGCAGCATCTTGCGATAGGGCAGCTCCAGCGCCCGCAGGATCGCCTCGGCCGCGGCGGTCATCTTCTCGTGCTCGGCCGCCGACTGGTCGGGGCGGCAGACCGCGACCAGCTCGACCTTGTCGAACTGGTGCTGGCGGATGTAGCCGCGCGTGTCCTTGCCCGCCGCCCCGGCCTCGGAGCGGAAGCAGGGGGTGAGGGCGGTCATCCGGATCGGCAGCTCGGCCTCGGCCAGGATGCGCTCGCGCACTGCGTTGGTCAGGCTGACCTCGGCGGTGGGGATCAGCCAGCGGCCGTCCGTGGTCTGGAAGTTGTCCTCGGCGAACTTGGGGAGCTGGCCCGTGCCGAACAGCGATTCCTCGCGCACCAGCAGCGGCGGCGCGCATTCGACGTAGCCGTGGGCCGTGGTCTGGGTATCGAGCATGAACTGCGCGATGGCCCGCTGGAGCCGCGCCATCTGCCCGCGCAGGAAGGTGAAGCGCGCGCCGGAGATCTGCGCCCCGGTCTCGAAATCGAGGCCCAGGGCCGGGCCGAGGTCGGCGTGCTCCCTGGGCGTGAAGGCGAAATCGCGCGGGGTGCCCCAGCGCGCGACCTCGACGTTGCCGGCCTCGTCCTCGCCCTCGGGCACCTCGGCCTCGGGCAGGTTGGGCAGGGCGGATAGCGCATCGTGGAGCGCGGCGGACAGTTCGCGGTCCTCCTGCTCCAGCGCGGGGAGCGCCTGCTTCAGTTCTGCGACCTCGGCCTTGAGCGCCTCGGCCTGGTCCGTGCCCCCCCGGCCCATCGCCGCGCCGATCGCCTTGGAGGCTTCGTTGCGGCGGTTCTGCGCCTCCTGCATCCGCGTCGCCACGGCGCGGCGCCTCGCGTCCAGCGCCAGGATCGCGGCGGAGGCGGGCGGAGCCCCGCGGCGGGCCAGGCCCGCATCGAAGGTTTCCGGATTGTCGCGGATCAGGCGGATGTCGTGCATGGCGGCGGGGTATTGGCCGCCGCCCGCCGGGTCAAGCCAAGCTTGGCCGCAAATCCCGGCGGACGGCGGTGGTCGGGGATCGCGGGCCGGGCTCAGCCGTAGGGGCCGCTCCAGCAGGTGTTGATGCCCAGCAGGCGATAGACCGGGCAGGTGCGGAACACGCCGGTCAAGAACGGGATCAGGCCGAGCAGGCCCCACAGCGTCTTCGGCCCGACGAAGATCATGCCGAGCAGGACCATCCCCAGCAGGATGCGCAGGAAACGGTCGATGCCGCCGACATTTTTCACGAACATGGCAGTTCTCCTTTTGTGGCAGGGTCGGCCCGATCCGGCCCGGAATGCATTGACCCGCGTCAAACGGGGCGAGGGACGGGGGGCGGGCGGAGAGGAGGGCACCGCCTCAGCCCCGCGCCTGGAGCCGTACCCGGCCCGCGCTGAACGTCGCGCCGCCGCTGATCCCGATCCTCAGGGAATGGATGCCGCCGGTGCAGCGCCAGACCATGTTCTGCGTCGTGCCGGAGGCCAGGGCCGGCGACGTGGCGATGTTGCTGGTGAAGCCGACGACCGATCCCGCATCGCCGCGATAGCCGGATATCTCCAGCGATCCGACCATCGTCGCGCTGCTCGCGACATTGGTGGAGAGGTTGCCCGCGGCGGAATAGGTCGTGCCGTCCGGCGAGACCGCCAGGGTCCACTGGCGGTTCGACGTGTCGCCGTGGCTCACCCCTTCGAGGACGATCCGCAAGTCGGTGTAGGCGGGATCGATCGCGGCGAAGTCGATCGCGTTCACCGCGCCGGGCGTGACCAGCGCGAGGTCGGTCCAGCCGAGCCGCGCGTCGACATAGGCCTTGGTCGCGGCGTCCTGGGCCGAGGCCGGATCGGGCAGGTTGATCGCCCGCGCCGCCGCGCCGAAGTCGAGATGGTTGCGGACCTCCATCAGCCGATCACCGTCACGCGGTGCTCGCCGGCCGCCGGGGCGGCGGCGAAGGTCAGGGTCACGGTGTTGGCGTCGGTCGCCGTCCAGTCGGTGAGCACGCCCGCGTCGTCGGCGTTCCGCCGCAGCGAGACCGCGACGTCCCGCGTGCCGAGGTTGTGCGAGACCGCGATCGCCGTGGCCGAGCCGTTGCCGACATTGGCGCTGAACTTGCGCGCGGCCACGTTGGGGTCGAGCGCGATGCCGCCCGCGCCCACGGTGACGCCGCCGTCGGCCGCGGCCGCCGCGCTGATCGTCCCGCCGGAGATGGTCACGCCGTTGCCCGCCGCATAGCTGCCCGAGCCGCCGAGCAGGCCCCAGGCCTGCGCCGTCGCGCCGATCGCGATCGCGGCGTCGGAAACGACGATGAACACCCGGTCGCCGTTGGCCGTGCCCTCGGTGACGGTGACGGCCGTGCCGGGCGCAAGCTCGCCGCCCTGGTCGGCGTCGGCGGCGCGGGCCAGGGGCGCGCCGCTCGCGGTCCAGACGTAGAGGCCGTTCTCGGCCGGGTCGGCCTGGTTCTTGAGCAGCACCCGGTCGCCCGCCGCCAGCGCCACGCCGTCGAGCGTGGCCCCCGGCGCGGCGAGGGACAGATCGGCGGTCGAGGCGGCCCGTGCCGGGGCCTTCCATGCGAGGCCGCGCGCGACGTTGTCGACGTATTGCTTGTTGGCGGCATCCCCGCTCGCGCTCGGATCGGCGAGGTTGACGATGCGCTGGGCCTGGAGGTCGAGGCCGTTCATGACTTTCATGGGACGATTTCCTTAGGAGGCGAGGACGAAGCCTTGCCGGGGGGTGGAGAAGGTGACGGTGATCCGGCTCTCGTCGGCCTCGACGTCGGCCAGCACGGCCTCGCCGGAGCCGAGGAAGACCTGGACGGCCGGCACCCGGCCGAAGGGATGGGGCAGTATCCAGGTCGCGGCGAGGACGGCGTCGAGCCGCAGCGGCGCGCCGTCCTCGCCGGGCGGTCCGGCCGGGCCGGCCGGGCCGGGCAAACCGGGCGGCCCGACCACGGCGGCGACCGGCTGGTCCGGCGTCCGTTCCAGGCTCCGCGCCATGCCCAGGGGGCCGCGCCAGCACAGCGTCAGGCGGCGCGCGGGGACACGCCAGCGGAGGACCAGCGGCGGGGCCGGGCTCATGCCAGCGCCGCCCGGCTCAGCGCGACGAAGGCGGTGCGCTCGGTGATCTCGACGCCTCCGGCGAAGGCCAGCCGGGCGTCGATCCCGTAGAGGCCGGGGGGCAGCACGGCGGTCGCGGCGGCGGGGAGCGAGAGCGTCCACCCTTCCGCCCCGCGCGCCGCGACGGCAAGGTCGACGCCCGCCGCCGCGTGGTCGAGCGCGAGGCGGTTGGCGCAGACCCGCGCGGGCTGCATCCGCGCGGCGACGGCCGTGACCTCGGCGGTGTCGCCCGCCGTCGCGTCCAGCGCGACCGCCAGGTCCTCACCGAGGCGGAATTCGCCGATGATGCCGTTGCCTGCGATGTCGTTCATGGGGGCTCTCCTGCAAACAGGCCGCGCGGCAGCGCTCCTCGCGAGGGGGCGAGAAGGGCGGAAGGCCGGCGGCTGGGGGAAATGCGCGCGAACGCCGGATGCGATTCGCGACTATGCCGAATCGCTTACACGCAGCGTTACGCTGTAGGAAAGTGAAAAAGAACCTGTTCGGTTCATGGTGGGCGCGGCAGGGATTGAACCTGCGACCCCACCCGTGTGAAGGGTGTGC